>DASROV010000086.1:0-2943 GCA_035646755.1 Trueperaceae bacterium
GTTGGCGGCCTGCAGGCCCTTCTTGCCCTGTTCGACGTCGAAAGTCACTTCGTCGCCTTCGTTGAGGTTACGGAAACCCGAACCCTGGATGGCGGAGAAATGTACGAACACGTCCGGCTGACCGCCGCCCTGTTCGATGAAGCCGAAGCCCTTTTCGCCGCTGAACCACTTGACCTTGCCTGTTGCCATGTTTACTACCTGTTCCCAACTGCCCGTTGGTTCACGGGCACTCTTTGATTTCGGGCCCCTATTGGAGCCCTGTTCGTAGATCATCCCTTAGGTTGTCTCGAACGCTTGTGAGTCTACGCGGTCGTCCCCGGTTTTGCAAGCGGTGGCGAGCCTTGGGATGTGTCTATGATGCGACGGTGAAGGACGAAGCTACTGCCCGTGAAGGCGCCGCCGAGACCACGCGGCCCGCGCCGTTCGAGACGTTGCGCTACGATCCCACGGCGGTAGCAGCGGCTGGAGAGGCCCGGGGGTTCGTACGCCTCAAGCGCCACCTGGCGCGGCTGGAGCGATCGAGCGCCTGGCTCGGGCGGCCCTTGGACCGCGAGGCCGTGGTGTCGGCACTGCGCTCGGCCGTCGCCGGGCGGCGCGGCGCTCAACGGGTGCGGGTGACCATCGCCGACGACGGGGCTGTCGAGGTGGGCGTTACTGCCCTCGCCATGGAACGTTTCGACGACACGCCGGCCGACGCACTCGCCAGCGCCGCGGCGCGGCTCGCCGCTGGAACCGCCCTGCCACGCGCAGCGCTGGCGCGCCAGCGCGTCGACGAGACCGACCCTGCGCGCGCCCACAAGACCACCTCTCGCGAGCTGTACTACGCCGGTCGCGCGGTCGCCGAGCGCCTGGGCCTCGACGACGTGCTGTTCCTCGACTCGCAAGGGCGGCTGGCCGAAGGCTCGATCTCGAGCGTCTTCCTCGTGAGTGACGGAGGCTCGGGTCGAGTGGTGATCACGCCGCCGCTCAGCACCGGGGCCCTCCCCGGCGTGCTACGTGAAGAGCTGGTCGACCACGGACTGGTACAGGAGCGCGAGGCCGGCGAGCCGGACCTGCGCCGCGCCGACGCCGTGCTGCTTGGCAGCTCGGTAAGGGGCCTCAGACGGGTCACGGTGGTTCCTGAGCTCGTCGCCGTGGCTTGACGAGAAGGTTCTACCAGCCGTTCTCCTGGTTCGTTCCTGAGCGGACGTCGGCCCAAGACGGCGGCGGTAGACTACCCGGCGAGTGAACGACGCCGCCCCCAGCAAGGCCCACGCCAAGATGCAGCCGAACCTCACCGACGCCGCCGAGCCGGCGCTACGGGCCGGAACCAGGCCGTTCGTCGACTACAGCTCGCAGATGCGCATCACCGCGAACCCGGCACTGCGCCTGCTGTTTCGGACCCTTGGGCTGTTCTTCCTGGTGCTCGGCACGGCGGGCTACATGCTGCCGGGCCTGCCCGGCACGGTGTTCATCCTTATCTCCGCGTACTTCTTCGCGCAGTCGAGCCCGCGCTTCTACAACTGGCTGATGAACCATCCCACCTTCGGCACCTGGATACGAGACTTCAGGGCCGGTAAAGGCGTCCCGCTGTGGCTGAAGTTCTACGCGCCGGCGATGATCGTGCTCTTCTCCGGCCTCAGCGTCTACTACCTGTGGGCAGTAAGAGGGATCTGGTGGGCCGCTGCCGGCACCGTTGCGGTAGCCGCCTACGGCGTCGTCTATATCCTCAGGCTGCCGACACGGCCACCCCGCTAGGTAGATAGGTAGAGCACACGACGCCGAACCTCGCTGAGGACAGCGAGGCTCGGCGTGCAGGCGTTGACGCTGGGGTCGAAGCCTCAGTTCACCAGGCTGGCGTTAACCGTCTTGTCGACGCTAGCTAGCGCCTTGGAGACCGGGCAGTCACGAGCCGCCTCTTGAGCCTTGGCCTGAAGCGTCTGGTCGTCCAGGCCCGGTGCCTTGACCCGAACCTGCAGCACACTCTTCGAGATGACCGGACCGGCGTCGGTCGTGTCCATCTGCATGGAGGCCTCGACATCGACGTACTCGGGCACGTGACCCGCCTTGCTAAGGATGTTGGCGAGGTACATCGAGTAGCAACCTGACAGCGCTGCGGCGAGCAGCTCCTCGGGGTTCGTGCCGTTCTCACGGCTTGCACCGGCCTCGAAGCGCGACTTGGAGGTGTATGGCCCCTCGTAGGTCCCGCTCGGCAGGTTCATCTTGCCGCTGCCTTCCTTGAGGTCGCCTTCCCAACGGGCATTGGCTACGGTCTTGATCATCTGATCTCCTCCTTGAGTACAGGTACTTGAGTACAGGGTAGCCCTTCAGGTGCGGCTACCCTAGTTCGTCGTAGCCCTCTAAGTACCCACGCGCCTGACGCAAGAACATGCGAGCGTAGACACCGCCGAGGTCGAGCAGCTCCTCATGACTGCCCTGCTCGATGAGGCGACCAGCTTCGAGCACGACGATCTTCTCGGCCATGCGCACGGTGCTGAAGCGGTGCGAGACGATGATCGTGATGCGCTCCTTGGCGTGTGCCCGCAACGTCTCGATCACCTCGAACTCGGCGTCGGCATCGAGAGCGGCCGTCGGCTCGTCGAACACCAGCACCGAACCGCCCCGGAAGTAGAGCCGCGCCAACGCGAGCCGTTGCCACTGGCCGCCGGACAACTGCCTACCGCCCTCGAACCAGCGTCCCAGCATGTTGTCGTAGCGCTCCGGCAGTACCTCGATGAACTCGTCCGCGCCGGCCTGCCCCGCCGCGGCCGTCACTGCCGCGTCGTTCGCGACCGCGTCGACGTCGCCGAGCGCGATGTTCTCCCGCACCGTCATCTGGTACTGACCGAAGTCCTGAAACACCGTGCTCATCTGCTCGCGCAGGCTCGAGGGGCTGAAGCGGTTGGCGTCGAGGCCGTTGACTAGGATCCGCCCGGCAGTCGGTCGATAGAGGCCGGTTATGAG
>DASROV010000087.1:0-2151 GCA_035646755.1 Trueperaceae bacterium
CGAAGAACATGACCACGAAGTAGAGCAACAGCGGCACGGCGATGGTGAGCACGTCCAGCGGGATCTCGAGGATCGCGTCGCCCTTGAGGCTGAACATCATCACGACCGTGAACAGCAGCGCCACCAGCGTGAGCGGGCTGACGCGCGGCACGAACACGCGGTCGAACCACTCCTGACCCATGCGGGGTATCAGCAGTACGCGTGTGAGCACACCAGCCGCGAACGGGATTCCCAGGTACACGGCTACGGCGCCGGCGATCTCGCCCATGCCGACGTCCACCACGCTGCCCTCGAGGCCGAACACCCCAGGAAGCACGGTGATGAAGAGCCAGGCGTAGACGCCGAAGAACAGGATCTGGAAGACGCTGTTGAACGCCACCAAACCAGCAGCATAGTCGTTGTCGCCCTCGGCGAGCTCGTTCCACACCAGCACCATCGCGATGCAGCGCGCCAACCCGATGAGGATGAGCCCCACCATGTACTCGGGGTGGCCCCGGAGGAAGACGACCGCCAGGCCGAACATCAGCAGCGGACCGATGACCCAGTTCTGCACCAGCGACAGGCCCAGCACCCGCGTGTTGCGGAACACCTGCGGCAGCTTGCCGTAGCGCACCTTCGCCAGCGGCGGGTACATCATCAGCACCAGGCCGATGGCGATGGGAACGTTCGTGGCGCCCATACTCAGGGTTTCGAGCGCCCGGCCGAACGAGGGTAGCGCCCAGCCCAGCAGCACCCCCAGACCCATGGCCGCGAAGATCCACAGCGTCAGGTAGCGGTCGAGGAACGAGAGCCGCTTGGTCATGAGGTTGCCGCCGGGCCGGCCTCCGGCGCACGAGCGGAGGTGACGGTCGCGGGGTCAGACGCCGCGTCGGCCCACGGAGTTCGCCGCTTCGGCAGCTTCGGCCACCGCCAGGAGCTCGTCCGCCAGAGCGCGGAAGGCGTCCGCAACGAGCTCGTAGTACACCCAGCGTCCCCGCCGCTCGGCCGTGACCAGCCCGGCCTCCACGAGCTGCTTCATGTGGTGGCTGACGGTCGCCTGGGTCAACCCGAGGAACGCCTCGAGGTCGCAGCCGCACACGCCGTCCTCGCGGCTGCAGCAACTCTGAATCGGCCGCGCGAGGAACTCGACGATGCGCCAGCGCGTCGCGTCGCCCAGCAGCTTCAGGGGAACGGAGGGGTTCTCCATATCGACGCCAATCTATCACTTAGATGGCCGTCTAAGGGTCGACGTACGGCCAGGCTATGTCGACGGCCGGATCGTCGTCGCCGATGGCGACCATTGGGCGAACATCACCTCTCGTGGCGCGCCAGTCGGGCGCTTACCGTTCTCCTGCAGCCACAGCTCCACCGCCTCGTAGGCCTCGAGGATGGCAGGGTAGGCGACCTGCGCCTTGGTGATGCGGGCGAACGCCTCGGTATGCGCGGGCTCCACACGCACCCTAGCTTCGCCGAACGGCTCGACCTCGCCCTCGACGGGCAAGCAGACCTCAATGGGGCCGTTGGCGTCCATGGTCACCGGCCCGTGGTAGATCACCATGGCCGGGCCGCCCAGCTTCACGCCTCGCTCGGCGGCGCTCCTGCGAAGCTCGCCGCCAGCATCGCCGATGGTCCGCGAGAGATCGTCGGCCAACGCCCTCCGCTCGACGCCCAGTATCTTCTGCTCTTCAACGCTCCTGGTCTGGACTCGGTGCATGCCGTGATGATCGGTGCCGGCCACGAAGCCGAAGCGCTTGCCGAGCGCCAGGCCGTGGGCCACGGTGCCGTCGTGCGTGCGCGCGCCCATGGTGTGGTACATGGGGAACGGCCCGCCGTCACGCTCCGAACCACCGTGCCCGGAGAAGACCTCGACCACCGGTGAACGCGCCTCGTCGAAATGCGCCCAGTTGACGCCGCGATTGCCCGGCCCGTAGCCGATGTGGTGCGGGATGACGAACGCAGCGCGGCCACCAAGACGTTCGTCGAGCGTGGCCAGGTCGTCGGCTTCGACGATGTCCCCAAACGAACCCGGGTAGTAAACGTTGTGGTCGCCGAAGAGAATCGAGTGCCACTCGTAGCTGAGCAACGCAACGAACTCACCGTCGACGGTGTTCTCCTCGACCGCCCGCTGCACCGCCGGCCAGGTCTCGGCCAGGCGCGCGAAGCCCTCCTGGT
>DASROV010000088.1:0-6361 GCA_035646755.1 Trueperaceae bacterium
GGCGAAGCTGGTGTCGTTGATGTACCACGACGTGCTGAGGGGTGACGACCACCGTGAGTCCGGCTTCGAGTCCGATGGCGCCGCCCTTTACAAGGTGTCGATGGTCGACTTCAGGCGACATCTGCAGGCGCTCTGGGACACGGGCCGTCAGGCGCCGCGGGAGATTCGCGGTGCCCGCGGTGCGTCGTTCACGCACGCTCCCCGTTCGACTAGGCGCGGGAGCGCGTTCGCTTTGACGTTCGACGATGGCGGCAAGAGCGCCATCACGGTGATCGCGCCACTGCTGGAGAGTCTCGGCTGGCGGGGCCATTTCTTCGTCGCCACTGACATGATCGGGCAGCCCACCTTCCTCAGCGCTGACGAGGTCCTCGAACTGCACCGCCGCGGCCACGTAATCGGTTCCCACAGCGCATCTCATCCCGAGCGCATGTCGACGCTAGCCCCGCTCGAGCAGTACGAGGAGTGGCGCAGGAGCCTGACCGCGCTGAACAAGATCCTCGGCGCGGGCGTCAGGGTGGCGTCGGTACCGAACGGCTTCTACTCCGTCGACGTCGCCAGGGCCGCGGCGGCGGCAGGTGTCCGGGTGTTGTTCACCTCGGAGCCGACGGTAAGGGCCGCGAAGATCGACGGCTGCCTGGTACTCGGCCGCTACTCGGTGCAGGCGCGCACGTCGGAAGCGGCGGCTGCGGCCCTGCTGGGGCGGAGTCCGGTCGACCGCCTGAAGCAGACCTACTCGTGGAAGGTCAAGAAGATGGCCAAGAGCGTCGCGGGGGAGAGCTACCTTGCAGTCCGGGCCAGGCTCCTGCGACGCGGCACCTGACCCAACCCCACGTACGACCCGGCCGCACCTCCGTGTTCTGGTAAACAAGTGGTATAGACTCTAAGCCTCGCAAGAGTCAGATCGCACTGGAGGTGCAAAATGCGACTTCGAGTAATTGGCGTCCTCACGGCGGCCTTCGTTCTGTCGTCCATGGCCATGGCGCAGCAGGAGATCGAACTCACCTGGTGGATCAACCCGTGGCGCATCGTCACGCCCGACATGACCGACGGGGAGAGTCCGACCGGGGAAGAGTACGCACGCTACATGAGCGAGCAGTTCATGGAACTGCACCCCAACGTCACCGTCCACTACGAGTTGGTGCCCAATGCCGGTTTCGGTGAGAAGGTGACAACGGCGATCTTCGCCGGCAACCCACCTGATGTGCTCAAGGATCTCAATTGGAACCCTGATTGGGCCCGTGAGGGCCTGCTGGAGCCGATCGACGACTACCTGACCGAGGCCGACCGCGCCGATTTCCTCGGCTACGCGCTCGAAAAAGGCAACGTCGACGGGCAGCACTACATCTGGCCGTGGAACAACTCCAACAACGGAATGGGCTCGACGATGATTCTCAACACCGCGCTGTTCGAGGAGGCCGGCGTCGAGCTGCCTGCGCTTCCCGAGCGCTCCTGGACCATCGAAGAGTTCATGGATGCGGCCGAGCAGCTCACTATGGACCGCGACGGCGACGGCACTACCGACGTCTACGCCATCACCTTCGCCGCCCGCGACACCGAGAACATGCTCTCGTGGCTCTTCCGCTTCGGCGCCCAGCTGATAAACGATGAAGGCACCGAATTCGTTCTCAACTCCGAGGAAGGTGTGCGCGCCCTGCAGTTCGTCGTCGACCTCATCTACGAGCACGGCTACGCCCCCACCGGCGGCGAGGCGCTCGACGTCTACGGCACCATCGACAACCTCCACCAGCAGCGCGCTGCGATCGGTTATGGCGGCATCTACGAGATCGGCCGCATCGACCGCTACCTCAACGAGGGTCGCATGGCCGAGCCGATAAACGTCGTACTTGCGCCCTTCCCCCACGACCCCGAGGTCGGGCAGGTCGCCTACGAAACCTCGGGCGGCTTCCTGGTGTTCAAGCAGGATGACGAGTATCGACGCGAGATGGCGATGGAGCTGGCCCGCTTCCTTACCAACAAGGAGAACATCAAGATGCTCGAGAGCCTGCTGTACATCACGGCGCGGCGCTCGGCCAACGCGGAACTGACGTTCGCGAACGTCAGCGACTACACCGACGACGTGCCGACCGAGGTGGCCGTCTACCAGGCAGCGATCGACCACGGCGTCCCGTTCTTCGGGCCGTCCGACCTCGACATCAGCCCGGCCATGGAGCACTTCACGGCCGCCATGGAGGCCGCGCTCAACCGCAACAAGACACCTCAAGAGGCGCTCGATGACTTCGTCGAGGCCGCCAACGCTGCCGTCTTCGGTAGATGATCGCAAGGCCAGCTCGCCTCGCGTGACCGGCTGACGTGGCCGGCCAAGCACCTTCAGTAGGCACCGCTGCGCCGCGACCCCGGCCAAGTGACCGGGGTCGCGGCGGTGCCCGGACCGGCGCCGTCTGGGGCGTCGTCTTCGCGGCGCCTCAGACCTTGCTCTTCGCACTGTTCTTCCTGATCCCCGTCGTGATCGCGTTCGCGTTGGCCTTCATGGAGGTGCGGCCAACGAGCATGTCGTTCGTGGGGCTCGACAACTTCGAGACGGTCCTGGGCGACGTGCTGTTCCGCCGGGCGATTGTAAACACCAGTATCTTCACCGCAGTCGTGGTGCTGTTCTGGCTCGGTAAGGCGTTGCTCATCGCCTATCTACTCGACCCGATGAACCACACCTTGCAGACGTTCTTCAAGTCGGCGTTCTATCTTCCTGCTGTCACCTCGAGCGTGATCATCTCGTTGGTGTGGTTGTGGATCTACCACCCGAACTTCGGCCTGCTCAACGGCCTCGTCGTCGCCCTCGGCGGCGATCCGGTCGCCTGGCTCGGCAACACCAGCACGGCTCTGCCTGCCCTGATGGCCATGCAGGTGATCATGGGCGGCGGTTCCAGCATCGTCCTGCTTTCAGCAGCGCTGGCGCGCATCCCACGTGACCTGTACGAGGTCGCCATCATCGACGGCGCGGGCCGTGCGACCATCTTCGCCAAGGTGATAGTGCCGCTGATAAGGCCGACGCTGCTCTACCTCGTCGTTACCGGCACGATAAACACCTTTCAGGTGTTCGAAGCCGTGTACGTGATGACCCAAGGCGGTCCCCAGTTCGCGACCACCACGGTCGTCTACCGCATCTACCAAGAGGCCTTCCAGCGCTTCAACCTAGGGGTGGCGTCCGCTCAGGCCATCGTCTTGTTCCTTATCACGATCGTGCTTGCGGCGGTACAGTTCAGGTTCCTCGGCCAGAACGTGGAGTACTGATGACGGCCGGAACTCGCTTCGACTCACTGCTACGCGACATGTCCCATCCGGTCCGGCCGACTCGGACCGGCGCCGTCGTCATTCTCGTGGTCTTGATAGTCCTGTCGCTGGCCGCATTGGTGCCGTTGTACTGGATGTTCGCGACCTCGCTTACTCCTTCCGCCATGACCGTGCGACTACCGCCCGAACTCGTCCCCTCTGAGCCGACCCTCGACAACTACCGGGCCGTGCTCCGCCAGCCCAACTTCTTCCGCTGGGTCATCAACTCCGTCATCCAGGCCGTGTCGATAACCGCCGTCACCGTCGCCACCGCTTCGATGGCTGGCTACGCGTTGGCCAAGCTGCCGTTCAGGGGATCGCGAACGCTCTTCTGGCTGTTCATCCTGTCGATGATGCTGCCGTTCGAGGCGATCCTGGTGCCCCTCTTCCTGGTGGTCACGCGGCTGGGACTCGTCGATACCTACCTCGGGCTGTTGCTTCCCCTGATGGTAAGCCCGTTCAGCATCTTCCTGATGAAGCAGTTCATCCAGACCTTGCCAAGCGAGTTGCTCGACGCGGCGCGCGTGGACGGCGCCGGCGAGGCGCGCATCTTCTGGGAGGTCGTGCTGCCGTTGGTGAGGCCCGGCCTAGCGTTCCTCGGCATCATCACCTTCGTGGCGCAATGGAACTCGTTCGTGTGGCCGCTCGTCGTTACCCGTTCGAGCGAGATGCGCACTTTGCAGGTCGGCCTGGTGCTGATCCGGGAACAGGAGCCGCTCTTCTTCGGCCTACAGATGGCCGCTGCGGTGCTGGCTGCCATCCCGGTCATCGTCATCTTCTTCTCGTTCCAGCGCTACTTCCTGCGTGGCGTCACTGTGGGAGCCTTGAAGGGATGAGCTCCATGCAACCTCTTAACATCGGCTTCGATCTCGACGGGGTGTTGATACGCAACCCCTTCGAGACGTGCGTCATCCCCCGACTACAGGTTTTGCTCGCTGGCCTGCCCGGGGTTCGCGGGAAGGGAGAGGAGGTCGTTGCCAAGACCGTCCGCGAGCGGATCGTACGCGGTTGGCGTGCCCGCATGGCCACCGGCGATCTGGCCGCGGCCTACGACTGGGACGCCATCTATCACGAGGTCGCAGGCGACCTTGGCGCTGACAGGGCGTGCCTTGACGACATCGACGTGGCTGCTTGGGTGCGTGACTGCTGCGACCAGAGTGGCCACATCGAAGCGTTGCCGGGCGCTGCGGACCTGCTGGCGCGGCTCGATGCGGCCGGTCACCGGCTGGTAGTGATAAGCAACGGCTACGCCGCCTATCAGCGACCAGTGCTGGCGGCGCTTGGATTGCTTGGCCGCTTCGCTGACGTCGTCACTCCTGACCGGGTCGGTTACGCCAAGCCCGATTCGAGGATCTTCGCGGCCGCCGCACCGCTCGACGTGTTCGTGGGGGACACCCTGGTGCACGATGTGCTTGGGGCGAAGCGAGCCGGGCTTGCCACCGTCTGGGTCGCCCCGGTCCTGCCAGCGGAACTCGCTCGCCTCGAGCCACTCGAAAGGGCGGCGCATCCTCGGTTGGCTGGGGTGATACGTGACTATTTGAGCGTCTCGCCTCACAGTCGCTATCATCCCGAGGCGGACGAGAGAAGTTGTCTGCCCAACGCGGTCGTCAAGGACATGCGTGAAACCACGGAGTTGCTGCTCGGCTGGCGGCTCGCGCCGCACGGGGCGGCGGGACGTTAGCGGTAGGCAACCCACTCCGGTTCGTTCTGGAACTGCCAACGGTAGTACTCGCGGCCCTCTAGTCGCCCCGCGGCCGCCTCGTCTACTATCACCACGCACCTCGGGTGAAGCTGTAGGGCGGTCGCGCTAACCATCGAGGTGATGGGCCCCTCGGTGGCGCGGGCCAGGATGTCGGCCTTGTGGGCGCCGGTCACGACCATGAATATCTCTCGCGCCTCCAAGATCGTGCCGACCCCCATGGTGAGTGCGCGGGTCGGCACCGCCGCTTCATCGCCCCCGAACATCGGCGCGTTCTGCCGCCTCGTGGTGACGGTGAGCGCCTTCTCTCGGGTGCGTGACATCAGCGCCGAGAGCGGCTCGTTGAACCCGATGTGACCGGTACTTCCCAAGCCCAGTAGCTGGACGTCGATGCCGCCGGCGACCTTGATGAGCGCCTCGTACTCGCGTGCCTCAGCCGCCAGGTCGGGAGCTGCTCCGTTGGGCAGGTGCGTGTTCGAAGCCCTGAGGTTGACGCGCTCGAACAGTCGCTCGCGCATGTAGTGGTGATAGGAGCGCTCGTGCGCCGGCCCCAGGCCGACGTACTCGTCGAGGTTGAACGTCTTGACCCGTGCGAAATCGAGACCGACGGTGAGGTGACTCCCTACGAGCCGGTCGTAGATCCCCTCCATGGTCTTGCCTGTCGCGCAGCCAAGGACCAGTTCAGGGTTCGCGGTGATGCGGTCGGCCACCAGTCGTGCGGCGAGGTCCTCGGCCGCCGCTGCTGAAGCGTTTATCAGGATCTCCACCTCAGCATGGTAGCCCCGGCTCGGTTCCTCGGGGCCGGTCGGCCGGGGCCAAAGCTCGCGCTCGGACTAGCGCACCATCAGGCCGTCGTTCTTGTCTGGCGCGGCCTTGATCTTGGCATGGAGGTCACGGATGCGCCCCTGTGCACGAGTGGCCGAAACCTGGTCGTTGTTTATGAGTGCCTCGGTAACGTCGCGATCCAGTGAGAAGAGTTCGATCTGGAAGACCTGTTCGAGGCCCTTCTGCGCGGCGAGATCACGCGCCTCCTGCAGAGCGGACTTCAGCTGGGCTGAGAGGTAGAACGGGATAGAGCCAGCCATGCTCGCATTCTTGCCGCGCTGGCATGTCGGGTTTCTTACAGTGAAGTTGGACAAGAGGCGGTCCGGCCCTCGAGGAATTAGCCGGGCGGTTTCAAGTGGTCAAGGCAACGCCTGTCTCTTGAGCGTACATCTCGGCGGGGGTGTTCCAGTCCAGCGTTTGGCGGGGGCGGGTGTTGAGCTCGTCGGCGACGGCGTCGAGATCGGCTTGAGAGTGGACACGTAGGTCGGTGCCTTTGGGGAAGTACTGGCGCAGTAACCCGTTGGTGTTCTCGTTGCTGCCGCGCTGCCAGGG
>DASROV010000089.1:0-3673 GCA_035646755.1 Trueperaceae bacterium
GGCGCGCCGCGAGAATGTCGCGAGCTTGCCTTGACACCGCTTCGTCGACCATCTGGCCCACCTTCGCGGTCGCACCTTTGACCTCGCCAACGCCCTCACCCGCGGCCGCTCCCGAGGCCAGCACGGCCTGTGCCCAGGCCACTTCGCTGGCGCTCGGCTCGAACCCGCGGTGAAGGGGCTCGACGTGCGCCGGATGGATGCAGAACTTGCCGCTGAACCCCATCTTGCGTGAGCGACGCGCTTCCGCTTCGACGAGCGCGGTGGAACGTAGCTGCAGCACGGGCGTGTCGATTCGCCAGGCCACGCGCGCCGCCGCGGCAGCGATAACGATTCGGGCTCGAGCCGCGTCGAGCACTGTCAGGCGGCCTGCGGCGGCAGAGCCGTGTTGGCTAACGGGGCTCGCCGGCTCGGCCACGATGGGCGGCAAGCCGACGTCGGCGGCGAAGTCTTCGGCGCCGAAGGCGACAGCCACGACCGCGGTCTTGACGGACGAGGCGCGACCTACCCCCGCTCGCAGGATGGCGGGCAGGTTCTCGAGGCCGCCGGCCGATTCGACGATTACACCGAGGCCGACGTGCGACAAGCCCGCGTGTTGCAGTGCGATCAGCGCCTCCTCGACCTCATCCGCCGAACCCACCTTGGGCAGCAGCAGAGTGCTAGGGCCTG
The DNA here is from genome assembly GCA_035646755.1 of Trueperaceae bacterium. Taxonomy (GTDB): domain Bacteria; phylum Deinococcota; class Deinococci; order Deinococcales; family Trueperaceae; genus DASRWD01. The sequence goes on from DASROV010000089.1 coordinate 667, forward strand.
GGCCGAGCGCCTCCAGGTCCCGACCGAACTCCGGGTCCGGCACAGCGTGACTACGCACAGCCATCACCGGCGCCAGGTAGGTGGTAGCCGCGCCGACGTGGCTCAGCAGCGCGCGCACCCGCTCGCGCGCCTTGACCAGGTCCGCATGGGCCACGCCATCTTCGAGGTCGAGGATGACCGCGTCGGGGCGGCCCACGGAGGGCGTCGCCGCTAGCTTCGCAACGTAACGCTCGGTGGCGCCTGGCACGAATAGCCAGCTCCGTGGCGCTCGCGCCGCCGGACCCTTATCCGCGCGCGATCCCAACCGCCCCGCCGTCCTTCCGTGGGTCCGACCCGCCCTTGAAGCCGTCACCTTCGCGCATGGCGATCTGCACCTTGGCGAAGGTCCGTTCGTAGTTGCGCAGCGACTGCTGCACGTTCATGCCGCGAGCCTGAAGCGCGGCCACCGTGCGCTGCGGCACCCGTAGCTCGCAGTACACGGGGTCGCCCTCGGAGTGGAAACGCGGCGCGTCGGCCGCCTCGACCGGGGTCATGCCGAAGTCGATGAGGTTGCTTATCGCCTGCGACACGGCCGAGGAGATCGACCAGCCGCCGGGTGCGCCAATGACGACCCAGGGCTTGCCGTCCTTCATGATCACCGACGGCGAGATGGCGCTGGCTCGAGCCTTGCCCGGCTCGTAGGAGTTGGGCCGGCCGGGGATCGGGTCCATCAACGACACGCAGTTGTTCCAGGTGAAACCGGTGCCCGGCACCACGATGCCGGCGCAGGTGGTGAGCGTGTGGGTGATCGAGACGCAGTTCCCGAGCTCGTCCATCACCGAGATATGCGTGGTGAAGCCAGGCTTGTTGAGCTTCTTGCGGTCAGGAAGCTCGCCGCGACGGATCTTCGCCGCGATTTCGGCGGCGTACTCCTTGGAGAGCAGCTCCTCGGTAGGCACGTGGGCAAACTTGGGGTCGGCGAGATGGTTGCCGCGCGTGACGCCGGCCCAAGCCAACGCCGCCGCGACGATGAAGCCGTGCTCGGGTCCGGAGTGATGCAGCGCGCCGATGTCGAACTGCTCGAGCACGTTGAGGATCTGCAGGGTGAGCAGCCCACCGCCCGGCACCGCCGAGCTGACGACCTCGAAACCGCGGTAAGTGGTGCGCAGCGGCGGCTCCACCACCGGCCGATACCCCGCGAGGTCCTCGCGGGTGACGAAGGCGCCGTTCTCCTCGAAGTCGGCGACTATCACCTCGGCCAGGTCCCCGGTGTAGAACTCCTCGGGGCCGTGCTCGGCGATGCGCTCGAGCGACCTCGCCTGGTCGGGGTTGCGGTACGTCTGCCCCGTGTCCATCATGTCGCCGGTCGGTCCGTGGAACAGCGCCCTGGCGGCGTCGTTGTACGCGTACTTCTCGCGCGGGTGCGGGATCTCCGGCAGCATCGGCTTGCGCACGTGCTCGGCAACGTACTCGGGCACCGGGAAGCCCCGCTCCGACAGCTCGATGCTCGGCCTGAGCAGGTCGGCCCACGGCCGCGAGGCGTAGCGCCGGTGGATCTCACCGAAGCCGGCCACCGTCCCCGGCGTCATTATCGAGGTGTAGTCGCGCAGGTTGCGGTGGTCGTCGAACAGCGGGAAGCGCCATAGGTCGGTGAAGCCGCGCACGTCATCGACCCACATGTCGGGTCGCATCTTGGCGCCGATGCGCGGCCAGAAGCCGATGTGCTCGAACTTGCCCGTTGACGCCTGGTAGATCGTCGCCGAGCCCCAGCCGCCGAGGCCGCACATGAACGGGTCGGCGACCATCTGCATGAAACCGGCAGCGATGGCGGCGTCGAAGGCCGTGCCGCCGGCTTCGAGGACCTCCACGCCCAGCTCGGCCGCCGCCGGTTGCGGCGCGACTACTATCCCCTTCACTGCTTGCGCACCTCCATGGTGTCTCGTTGCTGGGCCCCGCCGCTCGTCGGCGCCGCATGCCCCTGCACGACGCCGGCGGCGGCCAGGGCGTCGAACTCTGTAGCTTCCAGACCCGCCAGCCCGGTAAGCACCGAGCGTGAGTCCTCGCCCAACCGCGGGCCCCGGCGCGGCGGCGGCGGCGGCTGTGACGGTCGCACCGGCCCCGCCAGCTGCCTCACCCGGCCGAACTGCTCGTGCTCGAACTCCACGATCAGCCGCTGCGCCTCGACCTGCGGGTCGGCCAACGCCTGGGCGAGGTCGTTGACCGGGGCCACCGGCACGCCGCCCTCGAGGAGTCGCAGCCAGTGGGCGACCGCCTGCTGCCGGAAGATGCCGGCAAGCAGCTCAAGCAGCTCGCGCCGGTGCGTGTAGCGGCCGCTCATGGTGTCGAAGCGCTCGTCGGCCAGCGCCGGTTCGCCTAAGCGCCTTACAAGCTCGCGGTAGAACGCGTCGGTCTGGCACATCACCATCAGCCAGCCGTCCTCCGCCTCGAAAAGTTGCGACGGCACTATCGACGGGTGGGCGCCGCGAGGTTGGCGCTCCGGGTGGTAGTCACGAGTAAGCACCCACGAGGCCACGTAGTTCGTCAGGTTGAGAGCGGTAGCCAGGAGGCTGGTGTCGAGGTCGCCGCCAATGCCCGTGGTCCGCGCGCGGTGAACCCCAGCGAGGATCGCGACCGCGGCCGCCAGCCCGGCAGAGAAGTCGACGACGCTCACACCGGCCCGCGCGGGCGGCCCATCGGGCTCGCCCCCCAGCGCCACCATGCCCGACATCGCTTGGATGATGTAGTCGTACGCGGGTTGGTCGGCGCGCGGGCCGTCGCGCCCGAAGCCGGTGAGGAAGGCGCAGACGATGGCGGGGTTGTAGGCCTTGAGGTCGTCGTAGGTGATGGCGAGCGACTTGGCCGAGCTGCCGCGGGCGTTGGAGAAGACGGCGTCCGACTTGGCGACGAGGCGCGTGAACGCCTCCCGGCCACGCGGGTCCTTGAGATCTAACGCGACGCTGCGCTTGCCGCGGTTGAGGCTCTGGAAGAAGAGGCTGTCGTCGTCAGCCGACCAGGGGGGCACGCTGCG
>DASROV010000090.1:0-3455 GCA_035646755.1 Trueperaceae bacterium
CGTCACCCTGCGCCTGAAGGGCCACTTCCTGGCGCTGGCCACGCTGGCCTGGGGCCTGGTAATCACCGGCGTGCTGCGCAACTGGATGAGCGTGACAGGAGGCAACACCGGCTTCGGGAGCGCCACTGGCAACCGCATACCGCCGCTCACCATCTTCGGCCACGAACTTAGCGGCGACCGCGACTACTTCATCCTGGTGTGGGGCTGTGTGCTGCTGGCGCTGTGGCTGCTTACCAACCTCATGCGCTCGCGCACCGGGCGCGCGATTCTGAGCCTGAGGAGCGGCTCCGTCGCGGCGGCGAGCTTCGGCGTCGACGTGCAGCGCATGAAGATGCTCGCCTTCCTGCTCGCGGCCTTGCTGGCCTCGCTCTCCGGTGGCCTTCACACCTACCGCGAGCTGTTCATCGTGCCGGGCCTAGCCGGCATAAACGCCAGCATCGACTATCTGATAATGACCGTGATCGGCGGCCTCAGCAGCCTCTGGGGGGCGGTAGCAGGCGCCGGCATCTTCATTTTGCTCAAAGAGCAGTTGCAGCAGGTGATGCCGCGGTTCGTGGGTCGCAGCGGCAACTACGAGATCATCGCCTTCGGCTTCATCCTCATCCTGGTGCTGCAGTATGCGCGCCGCGGGCTGGTGCCCATGCTCGACTCCCTGCTTCCCCCCTTGCCGCCGCGCCCGATAAGGCCACAGGCGCCGCCGCTGCCGGAGCGCGCCACGAGGGCGACGCAAGGGACGTTGCTTGAGCTGTCACACGTCACGCGCTCGTTCGGGGGCCTCACGGCCGTCAACGACCTGTCCTTCACGGTCGAGCGCGGTGAGATCGTCGGACTCATCGGGCCAAACGGGGCGGGCAAGACCACCGCCTTCAACCTCGTCACCGGCGTGCTCGACATCGACTCCGGCGCTATCAGCTTCGCCGGCGTGCCTATCACGCGCCTTCCGCCCCACCGCATCGCCAGGCTGGGTCTGGCGCGAACGTTCCAGCATCTGAACCTCAACCCCGGCATGAGCCTCATCGAGAACGTCGCGCTCGGGGCATACTCGCGCACGCGTGCCGGTCTGCTGGCCGGCATGCTCGGTCTCGACAGGGCAGAGGAGGACAGCACCAGGGCGGAGGCGCTAAGGAACCTGCACCGCGTGGGCCTGGGCGACGACCCGTTCGCGCGGGCCGACAGCCTGCCGCTCGGCAAGGCCAGGCTGCTCGAGGTCGCGCGCGCGCTCATCGCCGATCCGGAGCTCCTCCTGCTCGACGAGCCGGCGGCCGGCCTGCGCCGCCACGAGAAGGAGGAGCTGAAGGCGCTGATACTCCGCCTCAAGGCCGACGGTGTGACCGTGCTGCTCGTCGAGCACGACATGGACGTGGTCATGGACCTGGCCGACCGGGTCGTGGTGATGAACCACGGGAACAAGCTCGCCGAGGGAAGCCCGGCGGAGGTTCGCAGGCATCCCGGCGTGATCGAGGCGTACCTCGGCCGGGAGGTCGCATGACCGACGCCGCTTCGCCCCTTCCCGGAGGCCAGAACGCCGGGTCAGCGAGTCTCGAGCGGAGTCGCGCTGGCGCTCCGGAGGCCAGCCTTGTGGTGGAGGCGCTTAGCGTGCGTTACGGCGGCGTTACGGCCCTCGATGAGGTCAGTCTCAGCGTAAAGCGCGGCGAGCTCGTCACCGTTATCGGGGCCAACGGAGCGGGCAAATCGAGCCTGCTTAACGCGGTCGTCGGGGTCGTTCCCAAGGCCGGGGGCAGGGTGCTGCTCGAGGGTGACGACGTAAGCCGCGAGACGCCGGAGGGACTCGTCGGCCGCGGCGTGGTGCTGGTGCCGGAGCGGCGTGAGCTGTTCGCCGCGATGAGCGTGGAGGACAACCTCAGGCTTGGCGCCTACGCTCGCTACATGCGCGGTGACCGGGACCTCGCCAGCGGCCTGGCCTCGGTCTACGAGACCTTCCCGCAGCTAGCCGAGCGCAAGCGCCAGCTGGCCGGCACGATGTCGGGCGGTGAGCAGCAGATGCTGGCCATCGGGCGGGCGCTGATGGCTAAGCCGCGCCTGCTGTTGCTCGACGAACCGAGCCTTGGCCTTGCTCCGCTCATCGTCGACGAGATCTTCCGCGTCGTGGGCGGCATCCGCGACGCCGGCGCGACGGTGTTGCTCATCGAACAGAACGCTCGCGCCGCGCTCGCCTTGGCCGATCACGCCTACCTGCTCGAGACCGGCACCGTCCTCCTCGGCGCGCCGGCCGACGAGCTGGCGCGCGACGAGCGCGTGGCCAGCGCCTACCTTGGCCTGGGTGGCAGCCGAGGAACTACCTCAGGCGAGTAACGACCGCAGGCGGTCGAGGTCGCGTTCGTGGCCGAGGTCGTCGTCGCCCAGCGGCGTCTCCAGCACCAGCGGTAGGTTGGTGAGCTTCTCGTCGACCAGCAGCCGCGCGAAGAACTCCTCGCCGATGAGGCCCTCGCCGATGTTCGCGTGGCGGTCCTTGCGGCTCCCCAGCGGGTGCTTTGAGTCGTTGATGTGAACTGCCTCGAGGCGCTCAAGGCCGATCGACTCGTCGAAGCTCGCGAACATCGCCTCGTAACCGTCTTGAGTGTTGAGCGCGTAGCCGGCCGAGAAGGCGTGGCAGCTGTCGAGGCAGACGCCGATGCGGTCCTTTGCGTCGACCAACTCGATGATGGCGGCGAGCTCCTCGAAACGGGCCCCGATGCTCGTCCCCTGGCCAGCGGTGTTCTCCAGCAGCAGGCGCGCGTCGCCCGTCTCCGGCGAGGCCATGACCTCGTCAAGCGAGCGCGCGATCTGCTCGATGCCGACCTCGACGCCTTCGCCGAGATGGCCGCCGGGGTGGAGCACCAGCCCGCCAAGCCCCAGGCGGTGAACGCGCGTCAACTCGTCGAGCAGCCCCGCCTTCGAGGCCGCGTGGATTTGGGCCTTCGGCGAGGCCAGGTTGATGAGGTACGCGGCGTGCGCGACGACGGGCTCGCCGTTGGCGGCGTGGCTCTCCTTGAACTGCGCGACGTCGGGCTCGGTGAGTACCTTGCCGCGCCACTGGTTGGGGCTTTTCACGAAGATCTGCATGCTCTGGCAGCCGAGGGCGGCGCCGCGTTCGAACGCCTTGTGGAGGCCACCTGCAGTGGAGACGTGCGCACCTAGAAGGCCCATGCCGCCGAGTCTACCCGGTGGTACGCTCGCGAAAGTGCTACGCGCCTCCCTGCTCGACCCGTCGCCCGAGGAGTTGTGCGCCTTCGTCAGCGAGCAATTGTCATCGGGCGATGCGCTACTGCAGGTGGCTGGTGAGTTCGAGGTGTTCTACCAGGGGCGCGCCGCCAGCGTGGCGGAGGCCGGGGATTACCTGGTCATGATCAAGTCAGACGGAAGCGTCCAGGTCCACTCCCGGCGCGGCGTGAAGCCGGTGAACTGGCAACCGCAGACCGACGACCTACGCGTAGCCATCGAGGACGGCTACGCGG
>DASROV010000091.1:0-6487 GCA_035646755.1 Trueperaceae bacterium
GCCTACGCCGCCGTCATCGAGGACTTGACCGGTGGTGCGCCGACCATCGTGGACGTTGGCTCGGGCGCGGGCTTGCCGGGGGTCGTGGTCGCGGCCTCCTTGCCGGCCGCCAAGGTCGTCCTGGTCGAACGCCGCCGCAGACGCGGAGCCTTCCTCGAACTGGCCGCATCTCGTCTGGGCCTCGCCAACGTCTCCATCGTGAAAGGAGACGTCAAGTCCGTGCGTGACCTGTGCGCAGACGTGGTGACGGCGCAGGCGGTGGCCGCCATGGCCGACGTGGTGCGTCTTACGCGGCACCTGCAGGCAGACCCTTGCTACCTGGTAAGCCGACGAGGGCCCGGCTGGCTCGAAGAGTTGCCTGCCGTTAGGGCGCTCCTCACCAGGGAGCACTTGCGTCACGGGCTGGGCAGCGGAACGGCCCGGTCGGGCGAGGGGACCGCCGAGGCGGTCGAACCGCAAGTAGGCGCGGTATCCGAACCGCAAGCCGGCACGGTATCGGTCGAGAAGGGCCGGGCGCAAGCCGAGTCGACCGCGACATTCACCGTGCCGGTCGAGAAGCGCCTAAGCCACAGTGGTAGCCTTGTTGCACTTCGCCTTACCGGAGGTCCCGCTTGCCGATCATCGGGGTCATAAACCAGAAGGGCGGCGTCGGGAAGACCACCACGGCAGTCAACCTCTCAGCAGCGCTGTCCGAGCGGCGCCGGATCCTACTGGTCGACCTCGATCCGCAAGCCAACGCGAGCAGTGGGGTCGGCGTGATGAGGCCGGAGAAGACGATATACGACGTGATCTCCGGCAGGGCCTCGGCTCGTCAATCGGTGCTACGCACCGACATCGAGAACCTGCATCTGCTGGCGGCATCCGACGACTTGGCCGGAGCGGCCGTGGAACTCGACCCTAGCCGAGACAACCTGTTGCTGCTCAACCGGGCCCTGATCGGGGTGCGGCCGAACTACGACTTCATCGTCGTGGACGCTCCGCCGTCGATGGGGGTGTTGACCTTGAACGCGCTTGGTGCTGCTGACCATCTGGTGGTGCCCCTTCAGACCGAGTACTACGCCTTGGAGGGTATAGCCAGCATGATGGAAACGGTTGAGCGTGTTCGGGGGTCGATCAACCGCGAATTGAGGATCCTGGGCATACTGCTGACGATGTTCGACAGCCGTACGCGGCTGTCTCACGAAGTAGAGGAGAACGTGCGCAAGCACTTCGGTAAGCTCGTCTTCAAGAGCGTCATTCCCCGAACGGTGCGCTTGGCGGAAGCGCCTTCATACGGCCAGTCGATCCTGGAGTACGCACCCACGTCGCAGGGCGCCCTGGCCTATCAGAGCCTGGCGGAAGAGGTGATTGATCGTGTCAGCGAAGGCTAGAGGCCTCGGCCGAGGGCTGGATGCGTTACTGCCGCGGGTCGAGAAGGGTGTGCAGCAGGTGGCCGTCGCGCAACTACGCCCTTCGCCGCTGCAGCCTCGGCAGCGGTTCGACGACGCCACGATCGCCGAGCTCACGGCGTCGGTCGCCGAGCGCGGCGTGCTGCAGCCGATCGTGGTGCGTCCGGTCGACGGCGGTTACGAGGTCGTGGCGGGCGAACGCCGCTTCCGCGCTGCTCAAGGGGCGGGCCTGACGACGGTGCCCGCCGTGGTGCGCGAGCTGACGGATCGCGAGGCTCTCGAGATAGCCATCATCGAGAACCTTCAGCGCGAGGATCTCAACGACATCGAGGAGGCCCGCGCCTTCAAGCAACTACTCGATTTCGAGCTTAGTCAGGAGCAAGTCGCCACCGCGGTGGGCAAGAGCCGAAGCGCGGTCGCCAACACCTTGCGGTTGTTGACATTACCCGCGGTTATCCAGGACGCGCTGCAGAAGCGCGAGATCAGTGCCGGCCACGCCAGAGCCATCTTGGCTCAGCCGGAACGAGACCGGCTCTGGGCCTTCGAACAGATCACCGGCCGTGGCCTATCCGTCAGGCAAGCAGAACAGCTGATGCGTCCGGCGAGTATCGGGGCGGCCGACGCCGATTCGCGCCAGAGGTCGCGACCTTACCTACGCCTCGAGGAAGACCTCAGCCGCCACGCCGGCACGCGGGTTCGGATCTCGGGCGACAAGCGCGGTAAGATCGAACTTCACTTCCACGACGAGGACGAGCTTACTCGGCTCCTGGAGTTGTTGGGCTACCAGGCCTAGGGGGTCGGTCGAAGTCTAGCAACAGATGTTTCACGTGAAACATTCGGCCGACCACCCGCGCGACCATTACGCCCGCTCGTCGCACGGCCCCATGGCGGCTTATCCATTCGTCCCTCCTGTGGGGCCGGCCCTCCAGCCCGGTGATAGCATCGGTGACCGGATCGGTTGGCAGCGGGCCCCGTACGGGCGCGCACGTCGCTCGATTCGCGACAGGCAGTTCGCTTGAGACAGGACACGAGGTGACCCCATGAAAGAACCCGTACGCGTGGCGGTGACCGGCGCCGCCGGCCAGATAGGTTACGCCCTGCTCTTCCGGATCGCCTCCGGTGACATGTTGGGCAAGGATCAACCAGTGATCCTGCAACTGCTCGAGATCACCCCCGCCCTGAAGGCCCTCGACGGCGTCATCATGGAACTAAACGACTGCGCCTTCCCGCTGCTGCACGGCGTCGAGGCCAGCGATGACGCAAAGATAGCGTTCACGGAAGCCGACTATGCGCTGTTGGTGGGGTCTCGTCCTCGCGGTCCCGGCATGGAGCGCAACGACCTACTTCAGGCCAATGGAGCGATCTTCACCACCCAGGGACGTGCACTCAACGACAGCGCCAGCCGCGGGGTGAAGGTCCTTGTCGTAGGGAATCCCGCCAACACCAACGCCCTTATCGCCATGCGTAACGCACCGGACCTACGACCCGAGCAGTTCAGCGCGATGACGCGCCTGGATCACAACCGGGCCCTCAGCCAGCTCGCCGCCAAAACCGGCAGTCAAGTCGCCGACGTCAAACGCATGACCATCTGGGGCAACCACTCGAGCAGCCAGGTGCCCGACCTGAGCCACGCCACCGTGGGAGGGAAACCCGCAACTGATCTCGTGGATCAGGTTTGGGTCGCGGAAAGCTTCGTGCCGATCGTGCAGAAGCGCGGCGCGGCCATAATCGAAGCCCGCGGCGCCTCGAGCGCGGCCTCTGCTGCGAACGCGGCCATCGACCACATGCGTAGTTGGGCGCAGGGGACCACGGCCGGCGATTGGGTGAGCATGGCGATACCCAACCAAGGGCACTATCAGGTAGAAGGAGACGTCATCTACTCGGTGCCGGTCACCGTCTCGGAGGGTGTCGTGAACGTGGTCAAAGACCTGGAACTCTCGGAAGACGTTCGCAAACGGATGAAGACTTCCGAGGCCGAACTACTCGAGGAGCGGGCAGCGGTCGCCGACCTGTTGGGCTGAAGCTGCCGACCTAGCTCGGCGGCATGCAGCGACGCCGAACCACGCTAAGCAACCTATCTGCAAGTCGGAAGCATTCCGACATGCTAGAATCCCTGGTAACAGATCACGTGTGGGAGCAGGTTTCAGGCATGTCGTCGAGAGTCCAAAATACCATTGCCCAAGTCCCAGCCGTTGCCGGCGGCCCCGCCGTCAACGACGGCGAGGACGTGCGCGGCGTATTGCGCAACCATGGGCTGAGGTACAGCCGCCCGCGCGAGGCGATTCTCGGCTTCCTACGCGAAGAAGATCGTCACGTGAGCGCCGAGAGCCTCTACCTCAACCTGAAACAACGCGGGGAAGACCTCAGTTTGTCGACCGTGTATCTGAGCCTAGCAGCGCTCACCGAGGCGGGGCTGGTCTGCGAGTTTAAAGGCGCGAGTGGGGAGTCGCTGTACGACAGCAACATTGCGGCTCACTACCACGTCGTCTGCAAGGAGACCGGCGAGATCCTCGACGTCCCTGCTCCGATGGTCGACGGCAAGCCTCTCGGGCGGTTCTTGAAGGACGCCATAGAAGCGGCTACCGGTTGGCAGGTCGACGAGCCGCATTTCAGCCTGAGCGGCACTTCCCCCTCGGCCAGCAAAGACTGACGGTCGCAGGTCCGGCCGTAGTGGCCGGCTGATCGTGCCAGTCGCGGGCTGCCTCGCCTGGGCTTTGCTACAAGCCTTATCCTCGACCTCGAGATGACGCACAAACCTTCCGTGAGCGGGGTGCGCGCGCCCGACGCAACCTCCCAAGGTGCTTCCATCCGCCTGCTCGAGGATATGGGCGAACTCGTCGAGTGCGAGGCGATTCAACGTGAGGTATGGGGTCTAGAGGACCGCGACATCGTGCCGGCGGCCCAGTTCCGCGCTGCCAGCCACGCTGGTGGCCACGTCGTCGGTGCGTTCGTGGCTGACGAGCTGGTCGGCTTCGCGTACGCCTTCGTGGCGGCACCGCACGGCCGGGGGATGGCTGGCATCGGTCTGCACTCGCACATGGTCGCGGTGCGGGCCGGAGAGCGCGCGCATGGGCTGGGGCGAAGCCTAAAGTGGTTCCAGCGTACGTGGGCGCTCGAACGTGGGTTCAAGTGGATCACCTGGACCTTCGATCCCCTGCAGGCGAGAAACGCCAACCTCAACCTCCGGCATCTAGGCGCGGTCTGCAACGACTACCTCGTGGATTTCTACGGCACGATGCCGGGCACGCTTGGCGGCGGCCAGGCGAGCGACCGCCTGCTCGCACTGTGGCTGCTAGACGCTGCACGCGTGTCGCGCCTCGCGGCGACATTCACAGCCAAGCGAGAGGCCGCGCGGGCGGCCGTGGTCGCAAGAGGTGGCGCGGATGACGTCAGCGCCGCCATCCCCGCTGGCCCCCGCAACTCCGGTCCCACCAGCAACCCTAAGGAATCCTGGCTGTTGTCTGCCGACGACGTGCTCGGACACGCGGCGGCCGGCGCGACCGACCTCTTCGAAACTACGGCGGAGAAGACGCGGCGGATGCTAACGACAGTTGCGGCCGATACCGCTAACGACCCAATCAGAAACATGCTGCGGATCGCCGCCCCCGCGGAGGTCAACACGTTGATGAGCCACCAGCCGGATCTGGCCAACCTTTGGCGCCTTGGGATAAGGGCCGCGATGACCCTGTCGCTAGGCGCTGGCTTCACAGTCACCGGTTTCGATAACGGCGCGTATATGCTCGCGCTGTCCCGTAAAGAAGAAGCCGACTTTTAGAGATTGTAAAGTCTGACTTGACAAACGATGAACCCTTGTCTATCATCGTTGCAAGGAGGGCGCGACATGATGGGTTTCGACTACGGGAAATTGAACGAGTACAGGGTCAAGGAACTGCGCCAGGAAGCGGCCGGCATCGTCGCCGCCCGCCAAGCGGGAGCAAGCAAGTTCGCCAAGCGCGTAGCGCGAGGACTTCGGAACGTCGCCGGCAAGATCGACGGCGAAGGGATCGCGAGCATCGCCCAGCCGCAACTGAACCGCGTGCGCAGCCTGGCGCGCTGATACTGATGGAAGCATGCTTACTGGTTGCCGTCGGCCGAGCCCCGGCCGGCGGCAAGCCACGCGGCGCGCCGAACTCAACGAGGAGCTAGGAGCCGACGAGTGAGCGATATCGACCGAGTCAAGCAGATGGCCGACGACGGGCACATAACCCAGGAGGAGGCCGACCAGCTCATCGCCGTCCTCCGGGACGTCGAGGCTGCCGAGGCCAGCCTCGAAGCAGCCGGCAGCGCTGGGTCGTCGGCGAGCGGAACCCACGCCTCGCCATCGGACGGCGCCGGTGAAGCGGACGCCGCGCATGCCCGGGCCAACGAACCCGCCACCCGCCAGACCGCCCACGAAACCGCCTATGACACTGCCAGGGAAGCCGCTCGGGAGGCGGCCAGGGAGGCGCGCGAGGCGGCCAGGAATGCGGCGCGTGACGTCCGGGATGCAACGCGTGAAGCCGCTCGGGACGCTGCCCGCGGGGCGCGCGACGCGGCCAAGCATGCCGCGCGCGAAGCTAGAGACTCGACCCGCGAGGCCTCGCGCTTCGCACGTGAGACAGGCCGCGAGGTTAGGGACGCGGTGGCGGGCCTCGGCCGCTTCGAGGTCGGCGACATCGGCGAGCGCCCCGACAAGGCGATCGCCCCCGCCGGCACACCCTGGGTAATCGTCGAGATGATCGGCGGTGACCTCGACGTCACCGTCGACGAAGCGCTGGAAGCGCCCGTCACCGAGGGGGGTCCTGGCAACATCGAGATCGAACGCGACGCCGGTGACTTCAGGGTGAAGTTCATGCCCGAGCGCGGCAACTTCATCGACCGCTTCCTGTCAACCGTTCGCTCCGGTGACCTGGACATCAGGATCCCGCCGCACTTCGGCTTGTCGGTCCAGGCCACAGCCGGCGACGTCGACCTGCACGGCGTGCGCTACCTTCGTGGCCGCCTGCGCGCCGGCGACGTGTCGGCCGACGTGCTCGAGGGCGTAGACTTCGCCCTCATGGCCGGCGAGTTCGACGCCACGCTCGACCTCAAAAGCGGCAGCCACGTCCTAACCATCGGCG
>DASROV010000092.1:0-11519 GCA_035646755.1 Trueperaceae bacterium
CCGACGCTGCCCGATCAGCCTCAGGGACTGGTGCACGCTGACCTCAGCAGCCTCGTCGTCGAACGCGCGAGGGAGGCAATCGCGTCGTGAGCCCGGCCGCGCCCGACCCCCTGTGGATCACCTTCATCAAGGCGCTGGTGCTGTGCCTGGTGTTGCTCGGTGCGTTCGCCTACATGACGGTCATCGAGAGACGCCTGCTCGGCCGCTTCCAGCATCGGTACGGCCCCAACCGGGTCGGCCCGTTTGCCGTCTTGCAGCCGATCGCCGACGCCATCAAGACGATCTTCAAGGAAGACCTGGTCATGACCAGCGCCGACAAGTTCGTCTACATCCTGGCTCCGGCGATAAGCATCGTCTGCGCGCTCTCGGCCTTCGGCGCAATCCCGGCCGGCCCTCCCGGCAGCCTCTTCGGCTTCAACCCCTGGGTGATGGACCTCGACATCGGGATCCTCTACATCCTTGCTGTCACCAGCCTTGGCGTCTACGGGATCTTCCTCGGCGGCTGGGCGTCGAACAGCAAGTACGCGCTGCTTGGCGGCCTGCGCTCCTCTGCGCAGATAATCAGTTACGAACTCGGTCTCGGGCTCTCGGTGCTGGCCGTGATCATGGTGGCTGGCACCCTCAACCTCCGCGAGCTCGTCGACCTCGGCGTGTGGTCGGTAAGTCCCTGGTTATGGCCGGGCCTCATCCTCGCCTTCGGCACGTTCGTGGTCTCGGCAACGGCCGAGGTGAACCGCTCGCCGTTCGACCTGCCGGAGGCGGAGCAGGAGCTCGTGGCCGGTTACCTCACCGAGTACTCCTCGATCAAATGGGCCCTCTACCAGATGGCGGAGTACGTCAACATGCTCACCGCGGCGGCGTTCATAAGCACGCTCTTCCTCGGTGGCTGGCGCGGGCCGGGCTTCGTCGACCGGTTAATCCACGGCATGTCCGAGTGGCCCTTCATCTGGCTGATCGCCAAGATGGCCATCTTCATGTTCATGTTCATCTGGCTGAAGGCCACGCTGCCGCGCCTTCGCTACGACCAGCTGATGCGGCTCGGTTGGCTCTACCTGTTCGAGCTGGCGCTGCTCAGCGCTCTGATTACGGGAGCGGTGATCGCCTTTGTACTTTGACCCGCGCACCGACCCGCACCAGAACAACCAGCCGCAAAGCGGCGCTGCCACAAACTCCGGAGGTGTGCGTTAAATGAGCGTCATCGACATCGCCAAAGGCATGGGCGTCACGCTCTCGCACCTGTTCAAGCGACCCGTCACCGTCCAGTACCCGGAACAACCGGTGGCCATCAAGGCTCGCTTCAGGGGCCGTCACCACCTGTTGAGGCACCCCGACACCGGCCTCGAGAAGTGCATCGGTTGCAGCCTGTGCGCCGCGGCCTGCCCGACCTACTGCATCTACGTCGAGTCGGAGGAGAACGACCCGGCCAACCCGACCTCGGCCGGCGAGCGCTACGCCAGCATCTACGAGATCAACATGCTGCGCTGCATCTTCTGCGGGTTCTGCGAAGAGGCCTGCCCGACGGGCGCCGTGGTGCTCGGCCACGAGTTCGAGTTGGCCGACTACCGCTACCAGGACTTCGTCTACGGCAAAGAGGACATGCTGGTCGGTGTCAAGGGCAGTAAATGGCAGCGGCGCGAGGCGGCTGCCAAGGGCAAGGACGTCGACCTCGGCTTCGAGGCCGAGCACCGGGCCGAGCTGGAAGGCGTCGACTACTAACGATGATCGGCTTCTTCGTCATCGCAGCCTTCGCCGTGGCCGGGGCCATCATGGTCGTTACCGCCAGGCAACCGATCCACGCCGCCTTGGCGCTCGTGGCCACCTTGTTGGCGGTCGCGGTGGCCTACATCACCCTCGACGCCCACTTCCTCGCCGCCATCCAGGTGATCGTCTACGCCGGCGCCATCATGGTGCTCTTCTTGTTCGTGATCATGCTGCTTAACGTCGAGCGCCAACCGCTCGCTGCCCGCTGGTCGTGGCTGCGCCCCACGGCCTACGGCGTCGGCCTGCTGGCGCTCGTCGCGGTCGCCGCGGTCGTCATCGACCAGCGCCGGGCGTTGCCGGAAGCAGCGGTGGTCGCAGAGGTCCTGCAAGGCGGCTCCGCTGAGCGCATCGGCACCATCCTCTTCAGTGACTACCTGCTCGCCTTCCACCTCGTCGCGGTGCTGCTGCTCACCGGCATCATCGGCGCGGTGAGCCTCGTACAGCGCGCGGCCGCCCCCGAGCGGCCGGCCGCGGCCGGCGCAAGCGAGCCCGTCGCTGCCGAGGGCGAGCCGGCGTGAGCGTCCCGACCGAGTACTACGTCGTGCTTAGCGCCGTCCTGTTCGGGCTAGGAGCGGTGGGCGTCGTCACCAGGCGCAGCGCCATCATGGTGTTCCTCTCCGTCGAGCTGATGCTCAACGCCGCCAACCTCGCGATGGTCGCTTACGCGCGCCACTGGTCGATCACCGGTGGGACTCACGCGCTGCAGGGCCAGGGCGCGGTCTTCATCGTCTTGGCCGTGGCCGCCGCCGAGGTCGCTGTCGGCCTCGGCATCCTCGTCGCCATCTTCCGAAACCGCGCCAGTACCGACGTCGATGAGCTCTCCGAGGTGCGCGCATGAGTGACTCCACCCTCAACCTGGTTCAACTCGTCGCCTACGCCCCGCTGCTTGCCCTACTCGGCGCGGTCGTGAACGGGCTCTTCGGTCGGTCGCTCAAGGAGCCGCTTCCTGGCATCATCGCCAGCGCGCTTGTCGGCAGCGGTTTCGTGCTCGGCGTCATCGCGCTCATCGCCTACCCGGCCGACGCCGAGGGCGTGCGCTACACGTTCGGCCGTTTCCTGCAAGCCGGCGACCTCAGCGTCGACCTCGGCTTCATGATCGACCAACTAAGCCTGGTCATGACCATGGTCATCACCGGCATTGGGCTGCTCATCCATATCTACTCGATCGGCTACATGCGCGGCGATGAAGGCTACGCGCGCTTCTTCGCGCAGCTCAACCTGTTCGTCGCCGCGATGCTCGTCCTAGTGCTTGCCGACTCCTTCCCGCTGATGTTCGTCGGCTGGGAGGGCGTGGGCGTCTGCTCGTTCCTGCTCATCGGCTTCTGGTACGGCCAAAAGGAGAACGCCGACGCCGGCCGCAAGGCGTTCATCGTCAACCGCATAGGCGACGTCGGCTTCCTCATCGGCATGTTCCTCACCTATCAGGTGTTCGGTTCGCTCGACATCCAGACTGTCACCCAGGCCGCCCCGGCGATGCTCTACGGCTCGGCCGCGCTCACCGGCATCGGCCTGCTCTACCTGCTGGCGGCAGCGGGCAAGTCGGCGCAGCTACCGCTGCAGCTGTGGCTGCCCGACGCCATGGCCGGGCCCACGCCCGTCTCCGCGCTGATCCACGCCGCGACCATGGTCACGGCCGGCGTCTACCTCATCGCCCGCACCGGCGCGATCTACGCGCAGGCGCCCGACGCCGCCGCAACCGTCGCCTGGATCGGGGTATTGACGGCGCTGGTGGCGGCCTTCAGCGCCTTCGCCCAGACCGACATCAAGCGCATCCTGGCCTACTCGACGATCTCGCAGGTCGGCTTCATGATCGCTGCCGTCGGCGCAGGTGCGTACTGGGTCGGCATCTTCCACGTCGTCACGCACGCCTTCTTCAAGGCGTTGCTGTTCCTGGGCTCGGGCTCGGTGATCCACGCGCTCGGCGGGGAACAGGACGTGCGCCGCATGGGCGGGCTCGGCAAGCGCATGAAGGTCACAGGCACCACCTCACTCATCGCGACCCTGGCCATCGCCGGCGTGCCGCTGCTGGCCGGCTTCTTCAGCAAGGACGCGATCCTCTCGCACACCCTGACCAGCCCGCTGCTCGCCGACAGCGGCAGCGCGGTGCTCTACGGCCTGCTGTTGCTAAGCGCGGTGATGACCGCCTTCTACATGTTCCGCTGGTACTACCTGGTGTTCGCCGGCGAAGAGCGCTTCGAGGTCGCCAAGCGCGACAATGTGCACGAGGCGCCGGCCATCATGACCGCGCCCCTCGTGGTGCTGGCTGTGGGCAGCGTGTTCGCCGGATACCTCGGCATCCAACCGTTCCTGGCGCGCAACGTGATCGCCGAGTGGCTGGCGCCGGTGACCGCCGCTGTCGACTTCGAGCACCTCTCGCTCACCAGCGAGTGGCTGCTAATCGCGGCCTCCGGCGTGGCCGCCGCCGCCGGCCTCGGCTTAGGCTACTGGGTCTACGCTGTCAACAAGGGCCGCCTCGCCAAGCGCCTCGAGCCCAGCCCGCTCACCGGCCTCTCGCGCAGCGGCTTCGGTTTCGACGCGGCCAGCCGCGCCGTCTTGGTGCATCCTGGTGAGAGCGTTGCCGAGGGTCTTAGCGTGCTCGACCGTGACGTGCTCGATAGGGGCATGAGCGGCTCCGCCGGCGCCGTCGGGCTCCTCGGTCGCCTGGCGACGGCGGTGCAGAGCGGCTACGTGCGGCTATACGCGCTCACCATGCTGCTTGGCGCGGCGTTGCTCGGCGTGCTGGTGGCCGTCCTCGAGGTGGCGCGATGATCGCCGCCGCCGTGCTCGTCCTGCCGCTACTCGGCGCCGTCTTGAGCGCGTTCGCGCGTAGCCAGCGCGCGGTCGTACGCGTCGCTCTGCTCAGCACCATGACCACCTTCGCCGCGGCGCTGTTCCTTCCGGGGGCCGCCACCGTCGACCTGCCGTGGCTGCCCGGCCTCGGGGTCACCTTCAGCCTCGACCCCAACGGCGCGGCCGCCGTGCTCGTGGTCGTCGCCGCGCTGGTGATGATCCCGACCGCTTTGATCGCCGGCCTGCGGGTCGCGCCGCGCTCGGGAGGGTTCGTGGCGCTGCTGCTGGTGGCGCAAGCCGGCCTCAACGGCATCTTCATGGCCCGCGACCTCATCGTCTTCTACCTGTTCTGGGAGGCGACGCTCATCCCCAGTCTCATCCTGCTCGGCGCGTTCGGTCTCGAGCGCCGTAGCGCCGCGGTCGCGAAGTACCTTGTCTACGCCATCGGCGGCTCGTTCCTGATGCTGGTAAGCATCCTGGCGCTGAAGTCGCTCTCTGGCGCTGCCAGCTTCCACCTCACCGACCTCATGGTCGCCGCACCCCAGCTCGCCGTCGGTACCCAGACCTGGCTCTTCGCCGGCCTGGCCATCGGCATGGCGGTGAAGCTGCCCATCTGGCCGCTGCACTCCTGGCTCATCGACCTCAACGAGCAGAACCACCCCTCGGGCGCCGCGGATGTGCTCGGCACGCTCTACAAGGTCGGCGGCTTCGGCTTCTTCGCCTGGGCGTTGCCGATTCTCCCGGCCGGCGCCGAACGCCTGGCGCCGCTGCTGCTCGCGCTCGGGGCGTTCACCGCGGTCTACGGCGCGGTGATCGCGACCAGCCAGGACAACCTCAAGCGGTTGCTCGCCTACGCCTCGCTCTCGCACATGGGCATCGTCGCCGTTGGCCTCTTCGGCCTCCACATCGCTGGGCTCAACGGCGCCATCTACCTGCTCGCGGCCCAGATGTTGTCCACCGGCGGGCTGTTCCTGGTGAGTGGCATGCTCTATGCCAGGCGCCGCTCGTTCGACGTTGGCGCGTACGGCGGCCTGGCCAAGTCGGCGCCCGCATTGGGCGCCCTCACGCTATTCCTCATCTTCGCGTTCATCGGCGTTCCTGGGCTTGGTAACTTCCCCGGCGAGTTCCTCAGCCTGCTCGGGGCCTTCCAAACGGCGCCATGGCTAGCGGCGCTGGCCACGCTAACCGTGATCGCGGCAGGCGTCTTCGGCGTTAACCTCTACCAGCGCCTGTTCCAGGGGCCGCCGACGGCGACTCTGCGCGACATCGACTCACTCGAGGCGTACGTGCTCGTGCCGTTCGTCGCCGGCATCCTGTGGCTCGGCTTCGCGCCGGCGCCGCAGCTCGAACAGATCGAGACGCAATCGGAACTCGTGGTGTTGCAACAGGAGGCGCTGCAGCGGCAGAGCCTCGCGCCTGATAGCCTCGCGCCGGAAAGCCTCGCGGCCGACGGCGGTGAGCGGTGAACCTTCCGCCGGTTGTCGACGTCCATTGGGGCCAGTTGGCCCCCGCGATCACGCTGTTGGCGACGGCAGTCGTTACCTTGCTGCTGGCGCTGTGGCAGAAGGACTCGCGTCAAGTAGCGGCGACCGCGCTCCTTGGCATCGTCACCGCGTTCGTATTCAACCTCACGGCGTTCCTAGGCGAGCGCGAGGCGCTCGGCAGCTTCGGGCTGCGCTTCCTCGCCGACACGCCCGCCCTCGCCTTCAACTTCGTGTTGCTGTTGGGCGCCGCGCTAGCCGTGCTGGTCAGCTACGACCAGCTACCGCGCATGCACCTCGACCATCCCGAGTACTACCCGCTGATGCTGCTCTCCACGCTCGGCGCGATGGTGATGGTCGCCGCCGGCGACCTGGTGACGCTGGTGCTCGGGCTCGAGATCATGTCGCTCGCGGTCTACGTGCTCTCCGCCTGGCGTACCCGCTCGCGCCAGTCCGAAGAGGCCGGCATGAAGTACTTCCTGCTCGGCGCCTTCGGCTCCGCCATCCTCATCTACGGCATGGCCCTTACCTACGGCGCCACTGGCGCCTTCGTGTACGGCGATATCGTCGCCGCTCTTGACGGCGGCGGCTTGCCGCTGCTGGCGACGCTGGGCGGCGCCCTGGTGCTCGCCGGGCTGGCCTTCAAGGCCTCGCTCGCGCCGTTCCACCAGTGGGCGCCCGACGTCTATACGGGCGCGCCCACCATTGTCACTACCTTCATGACCGTGGTCGTCAAGGCGGCCGCGTTCGCCGCCGTGCTGCGGCTGGTCGCCACGGTCTTGCCGCAGCTGAGCCCGTGGCTGCTCACCGCGCTGGCGGTATCGGTGGCGGCGACCCTGGTGATCGGCAACCTGGCGGCCCTGCGGCAACGGGGCGTCAAGCGCATGCTCGCGTACTCCGCGGTTGCCCATGCCGGCTACCTCGGCCTGGCGGTGCTCGGCACCGGCCACGGCGGCGTCGAAGCCGCGATCTGGTACTTGACCGCCTACACCTTGATGAACGTCGGCGCCTTCGCGGTGCTCACCATGGTCGTCGACTCCAGTGATCAGGGCGACGACATCGAGCGGTTCGCGGGCCTCGGGCAGGAACGGCCATGGTTGGCGTTCGCGCTCACCTTCTTCCTGCTCAGCCTCGGCGGCATCCCGCCCTTGGCCGGCTTCGTCGGCAAGGTGATGGTCTTCCAGTCGGCGATCGATGCCGGCTACCTGTGGCTGGCCGTGCTCGGCATCGTCACCAGCGTGATCGCGCTTGTCTACTACTTCCGCGTGGTGGCCGTGATGTACTTCCGCAAGCCCGAGTACCAACCGCAGTCGTTCCGCTCGGCGGCCAGTAGCCTGGCCATCGGCGTCGCCTTCGCCGGCACCGTGCTGCTCGGCCTGCTGCCCGGCTGGTGGCACGGTGCGCTCTTCGTGGTCGGCCAGCTGCCGAGGTGAGCGGCCGGTCACGCTACCTGCCGGTAAGGCCTGGGTAAGGCGCCTGGGTGTAAGAGTGCGGTGATAGGCCCACGCCTATATTGGCCATCGAACACGGCGCGCCCTCACCAGCGCGCCGTTGACTTAAGGGGATAGGAAGTATCTGGCTGTGTTCCAAGCGCTCCCTGACTATGATCCGCCTGTTGTGGACCTGACGCACATGCGCATCTTGCTGGTCGACGATGAAGAGGCTTCGCTGGTACTGCTCAAGGGCATACTCGACCGCGCCGGCTTTCGCCATGTGACAACGTGTGACCGACCCGAGCGGGCCGTCGAGTACTTCATGCAAGAGCGCCCCGACCTCGTGGTGCTCGACCAACACATGCCTCAGCGCGACGGCCTGCAGGTACTGAACGACCTGCGTCCGGTCTTGCCCGACGCCTTCCCGATACTCATGCTCACCGGCGACATGCGGCCCGAACTGCGCGAGGCCGCGTTGGCCGGCGGCGCCAAGGACTTCCTCAACAAACCGGTGAACCCGGTCGAGACCCGGTTGCGGATCCGCAACCTGCTCGAGTCCCGTTTCTTCCAGGTCGAGCTCACCAAGCAGAACGAGCGCCTCGAGGAGGCCGTGCGGCGTCGCACCCAGGACCTCGAGCACTCACAGCTCGAGATGCTCGTGCGGCTTGCCAAGGCTGCCGAGTTCCGCGACGACGACACCGGCGAGCACACCTGGCGGGTAGCCGAGACCTGCGGCGCCGTCGCGCGGCGCATGGGGCTCGCGCCCGCTCGGGTGGAGATGCTCATGCGCGCTGCCCGGCTCCACGACGTTGGCAAGATAACCGTTCCTGACGCCGTGCTACTCAAGCCGGCCAAGCTGACCGAGGAGGAGTTCTCGCAGGTGCGCGCTCACGCCAGGGCGGGGGCGGAGCTGCTCTCAGGGTCGCGCTCGCCGGTGATCCGCTTGGCGGAGTCGATCGCGCTCACCCACCACGAGCGTTGGGACGGCGCCGGTTACCCCGATGGTCTGTGCGGCGACCGGATCCCGCTGGAGTCACGCGTCGTCGCCGTCGCCGACACCTTCGACGCGATCACCCGCGACCGCGTCCACTCGCCCGCCAAGACCATGGCCCAGGCCATAGAGGAGATCGAGAGCAACGCCGGCCGCCAGTTCGACCCGGACGTCGTGCGCGCCTTCCTACTGGCCGTCGAAGCCGGTGAGATAGTCGCGCCCCTGACGGTGCGCGCCGCGGTGGGGTGACCCGCTGGCGGCCGTTACAAGCCGGCGATAGTGACCAGCCGGCGGCGATGAACCGCCCCAAGTAGTGACAAGCGAAGGCGCCCGCGCGTGAGGCCGCGCGCGGCCGCGGCTGGTTAGAGTGTGCCGATGACCGACCCCGTCGCCCGCTACCTCGAGCTGCTCGGCGAGTTCGACGCGATCGAGGTGCTGCAAGCCACGCCGGCACGACTGTTGCAGCTTTTCGAGTCGTACACCCACGCTGACCTGGAGGCGCCCTACGAGCCGGGCAAGTGGAGCCGACGTGAGTTGATCGCCCACCTCGCCGACGTGGAAGTGGTGATGGGCTTCCGCTTCAGGCAACTGGCGGCGGTACCCGGCGTCGAGCTACAGCCGATCGACCAGGACGTGTGGTCGCGCCGCTACCAGCAGCTCGAGCCGTCGCTTGCCGTCGAAGCGTTCCGCGCCCAGCGGGCCTGGAACCTGGCGCTGTTCGCGACGTTCTCGCTCGAGGACTGGCTGGCCGAGGCGTTCCATCCCGAGCGTGGTTTCGAGAGCAACGACCTCATGGTGAGGATGCTCGCTGGCCATGACCTCAACCACCTGACGCAGCTCGAGCTCGCCTGAAACACGCGCCACTGGGCCTTTCTTAGCGCGTGATAGACTCTGCCAGTCATGGCTACTGAACGCACTTTCGCAATGGTCAAGCCCGACGGCGTGCGCCGCGCGCTCGTCGGCACGGTCGTAAGACGCCTCGAAGACAAGGGCTTCCGCATCGTCGGCATGAAGCTCTTTAAGATAAGCCGCGAGCTGGCCGAGCGCCACTACGGCGAGCACCATGGCAAGCCGTTCTTCAACGGGCTCGTGGAGTTCATCACCAGCGGCCCGGTAGTGGCGCTGGTCGTCGAGGGCGAGAACGCCATCCTCGAGTGGCGCAAGATGATGGGCGCCACCAACCCCAAGGACGCCGCCATGGGCACCATCCGCGGTGACTTCGCCAGCACCATCGACGAGAACGTCGCCCACGGTTCGGATGCCGCCGCCACGGCGGAGCGCGAGATCGGAATCTTCTTCGAGCCTGCCGAGCTGCTCGACTAAGACGATGCCGGAGCTGTCCAAGAGGATCCGAGCGCTCAAAGGCTCGTCGACGGTCGCGTTCGACAGCCGTGCGAAAGAGTTGGCCCGCCAGGGCGTAGACATCGTCGCGATGACGGCCGGCGAGCCCGACTTCCAGCCTCCCGAGCACGTGCTGGCGGCGGCGCGCGAAGCGATCGAACAGGGCAAGACGAAGTACACGCCGAGTGAAGGCACCATGGACCTGCGCCGGGCCGTGAGCGCGAAGTTCCAGCGCGAGAACGGCCTTACCTACGCCACCGACGAGGTGATGGTCTCGACCGGCGGCAAGCAGGTCCTCTACAACGGCTTCATGGCCGTGCTCGAGCCGGGTGACGAGGTCGTGATGATGGCCCCGTACTGGGTTAGCTACCCCGCCCAGGTGAAGCTCGCCGGGGGCGTGCCCGTGGCGGTGAAGACGAGCCCGGAGACCGGTTTCCTGCCCGAACTCGGCGCCGTCGAGGCGGCCGTAACCCCGCGCACCAAGGTGTTACTGCTCAACTCGCCGTCGAACCCGACTGGCGCCGTCTACCCGCCTGCGCTCGTCGAGGGCTTGGCCTTGCTCGCCGTCAAGCACGGCCTGTGGCTGTTCAGTGACGACCTCTACGAGCACCTCGTCTACGACGGCGAGTTCACGCCGGCCGCGCGCTTCGCTCAGGACCGCACGCTGGTAATCCACGGCGCCAGCAAGGGCTACGCGCTCACCGGTTGGCGCATCGGCTTCGGTGCCGGGCCCAAGGCGCTGATCGCGGGCATGAACCGCCTGCAGGGCCAGTCGACGAGCGGCGCCAACGCGCTGGCGCAGCACGCCACCGTGGCCGCCCTCAACGAGGTCGAGAAGACCGCCGAGTTCCAACGCATGACACGCGCCGCCTACCGCGAGCGGCGTGACGTGCTGGTCGACGGCCTCAACCGCCTCGGCCTCGCGACCCCGAAGCCGGCCGGCGCCTTCTACGTGATGACCGACGTGACCAACATCGACCCCGACGAGGGGGTCGCGGCCACGCGGCTGCTCGAGGAGGCGCGGGTGGCGGTGGTGCCTGGCACCGACTTCGAGGCTCCCGGGCAGGTGCGCATGAGCTACGCCACCAGTCTGGAGAACGTGCGCGAGGCGTTGCGGCGCATCGAGGCGTTGGTGAGTTGAGCTGCGCAGCAGCGTCACTCGCGGTGTGAATCGGCCAGGCCCGAACTGCGGCGACGCCTCGGCGCGGGGCTAGACTTCGAGGCATGACGGGCCTCGAACCACACTTCACGACGATAATCGAGCCGTTCCGCATCAAGGCGGTCGAGCCGATCCGCTTCACCACCCGTGAGCAGCGCGCGGCCGCCCTTGAGGCGGCCGGCTACAACCTCTTCTCGTTGAGCGCCGAGGACGTGCTCATCGACCTGCTCACCGACTCCGGCACCGGCGCGATGTCGAGCGAGCAGTGGGCGGGCATGATGCGCGGCGACGAGAGCTACGCCGGCGGCCGCTCGTTTACCCGCTTCGAAGCCGCCGTGAAGGGCATCACCGGCTTCAAGAACATCCTGCCGACCCACCAGGGCCGCGCCGCCGAGCGCATCCTCTGCGGGGTCGCGCTCAAGCGCGGCGACATCGTGCCGAACAACACCCACTTCGACACCACCCGTGCCAACGTCGAGAGTGTCGGCGCGACCGCGGTCGACCTGCCCATCCCCGAGGGACGGGAGCCGGCCAACCTCCACCCGTTCAAGGGCAACATGGAC
>DASROV010000093.1:0-3952 GCA_035646755.1 Trueperaceae bacterium
AGCACCAAGCTGGTGCAGGTGTTCGCGCTGTTCGGCATCTGGGGCATCGCGACGGTGAGCCTCAACCTAATCAACGGCGTTACCGGCATTCTCTCGCTCGGTCACCACGGTTTCATGCTCATCGGCGGCTACGTCACCGGCCTGCTCATGCTGCCACTGGCGGCGCGCGAGAACCTGGCCGCCAGCTCAAGGAGCCAACTCAGCGACTTCGCGATTGGCCTTTCACTCGAGGGTTGGGCGCAGTCGCTCGGGCTGAGGTTCCTCACCGAACCCCAGGGGACCTGGGTACTGTTCCTCGTCGCGCTCGTCATCGGCGGCTTCGTGTCCGCTCTGTTCGGCGTCATCGTCGGCGTTCCCAGCCTGCGCTTGCGCGGCGACTACCTGGCAGTAGTCACCTTCGCGTTCGGTGAGGTAATCCGGTTGCTGGCGTCGACACCGATGATGTCGCCCTTCACCAACGGCGCGCTGGGGTTCGCCGGCGTGCCCACCGACTTCGGTAAGAGTGTGTGGTGGACCTTCGGCCTCCTGGCCATCACGGTCTTCATCTTCGCGCGCCTCAAGTCCGGTTCGTACGGAAGGGCGTTGCAGGGCATCCGCGAGGACGAGGTCGCCGCCGAGGCGATGGGCGTCAACACCTCGTACCACAAGGTCTTGGCGTTCGCGATCTCGGCGTTCTTCGCTGGCGTCGCCGGCGGGCTGTGGGTGAGTTGGGTCGGTACCGCCAGGCTCGACCTGTTCTTGTTCACGCTGACGTTCTACTTCCTTGTCGCCATCTCCGCCGGCGGTACGGGGTCGATAACCGGAGCCCTCATCGGCACCGCTCTGGTGGTCGCGGTGCGGCAGTACGGCGACCCGTTCGAGCAGTCTTACCCGCTCTCGACCTGGCTGCTCGTGGCCGGGATCCTGCTAGTGCTGGCCGCGGTGCTCGCCTACTTCTACCGGCGCAACAAGCATATGAGACCGCTGCTGCACCCGGCGATGAGCGCGGTGGCGATCGTCGGTGTGGTGGCGGCCGTGCTGTCGGTTACCGGCCTTGGCGGTGAACTGCTCGAGCGCACCTGGCAGGGCTTCGGCATGCGCGCTATCGCGCTCTCGGTCCTGCTCATCGTGATCATGGTGTTCAGGCCGGCCGGTGTCATGGGTAGGCAGGAAGCCAACTGGTCGTGGCTCTTACGCGACCGGCGCGATGTGCCGACCGACGAGGAGCGCCAGCAGGACGCCTGGTTGCACGCGCGGGGTGAAGGCACGTCCACGGAGTCGCCGGGAGATGCGAGAGTGAGTGAAGCGCCCGCCGAGCGAGCGGACGAGGAGGGTTAGCGGATGCTCGAGATCCGCAACGTGAACAAGGCGTTCGGCGGCCTCCAGGCCATAACCGACCTGTCGCTCACCGTTGGCGAGGGCGAGATCGTCAGCGTCATTGGGCCGAACGGCGCGGGCAAGACCACGCTTTTCAACCTCATCACCGGTGTCTACAAGCCCGACCACGGGGCGATAACCTTCACGGGCCGGCCGATCCAGGGCTTAAGGCCGAACAAGATCGTCGACCTCGGCATCGCCCGCACCTTCCAGAACCTGCGCCTGTTCACCAACCTGACCGTGCTCGAGAACGTGCTGATCCCGCAGCATCACCGGCTGCGAAGCAACTGGTTCTCCAGCGTCTTGCGCACGCCCGCCTACAACCGCCAGGAGCGCGAGATGCATGAGGTGGCCAAGGAGAAGCTGGCCTTCTTCGGGCCGCGACTCATGAGCTTCCGCATGTACCAGCCGGTCGAGGTGCTCAGTTACGCCAACCGCCGCCGCACCGAGATTGCGCGGGCCATGGCGACGGGCGCCAAGCTGCTGCTGCTCGACGAGCCAAGCGCCGGCATGAACCCGACCGAGACGGCCGAGATCACCCAGATCATCCGCCGCATGCGCGACGAGGGTGGCTACACCATCATGTTGGTCGAGCACAAGATGGGCCTGGTGAAGGACATCAGTGATCGTGTTGTCGTGCTCGATTACGGCAGCAAGATCGCCGAGGGCGACTACCACTCAGTCGTCAACCAGCCCGCGGTCATCGAGGCGTACCTCGGCAAGCGGGCCTCGAAGGACGTCATCGACGATGCGGTCTCCGGCCTCGAGACCGACGGCGCAGCTGGGGTCGACGCATGAGCGCACGCCCTGGCTTCGCGCCGGCGGCGAGCGATGCCTCGTCGATCCCGGCCGGGACCGGCTCGCTGGCCGGGAACGAGGAGCGTCCGCCGCTGCTCGAGTTGAAGGGCGTCGACACCCACTACGGCCCTATCCAGGTCCTCAACGACGTCAACATGGTGATCTATCCAGGGGAGATGGTCTGCCTGCTCGGCGGCAACGCTTCGGGCAAGAGCACGACGCTGAAGACGATCCTCGGCCTGGTTCGCGTAAGTCGCGGCGAGATGAGCTTCCTCGGCGAGCGCGCCGACGTGTTGAGCACCGCCGATAGGATCGCCCGCGGCATGGCCGTCGTCCCCGAGAACCGGCGCATATTCCCCAAGATGACGGTGCGCGAGAACCTCGACATGGGCGCCTACCTGCGCGACGACCACGGCGAGATCGAGGCCGACATTGATTACGTGTTCGAGCTGTTTCCGCGGCTCGGCGAGCGTCTCGGCCAGCTCGGTGGCACCATGAGCGGCGGCGAGCAGCAGATGCTGGCGATGGGCAGGGCGTTGATGAGCCGGCCGAAGCTCATCCTTATGGACGAGCCGAGCATGGGCCTGGCGCCGCTGTTCGTCGAGCGCATCTTCGAGATCATCAAGCAGGTGAACGACCGCGGCATCAGCGTGTTCGTCGTCGAGCAGAACGCGAACGTCGCGCTCGGCATCGCCGACCGCGGCTACGTGCTGCAGACGGGTGAGGTAGTGCTGTCCGGCCCGGCGCGCGAGCTGCTCGCCAACGAGGCGATGAAACGGGCGTACCTGGGCGAGATGTGAGCTCGGACCGGCGTCGCCGGCGTCGCCTTGCGACAGGCGGCCACGCGGCCGACAGCGGCCCCTCTCAGTCCGTCGACAACAGTGCCGCGTTGCGCCTCAAGATCGAGCCAACGAGGATGGCGGCCGGCACCAGGAAGAGGAAGCCGAGCGCCACGGCCGGCGCGATGCCGATGAACTGCTGCAGGGCCCCGAAGCCGATGTAGACGACGCCAGCAACGCCCCAGGTGAAGCCCATGAGCAGCCCCGAGGCGGCCGCCACCGCGTCGGGTGCGAGGTCCTGCGCGCTCACCACCAGTAGGGGGATGCTGGCGTTGGTGAGCATCCCTGCCAGCGCCACCAGCACGAAGTAGGCCAGGCCGCCGCTCGGCAGCCGCAACACCAGCAGCAGCATTGGTAGCGCCAGCAGCATCGAGCCGACGATCAACCTGGTGCGCCCGATGCGCGGCGCGGCCAACCCCGCCAGGATGGTGCCGAGGGCGGCGGCGCCGCTGAAGATGGAGAGCGTGAGGCCGATGACCTGCGCGTCGGGCGCGAAGCCACGTACCGAGGCCAGGAACAGCGGCATGCCGTTGATGAAGCTGATGAAGGCCATGGCCCGCAGGGTGCCGGCCAGGGCCAGCAGCCCTACCGGCCCGGCAAGCAGCGACAGGTCGAAGAGCGGCTGCCTGGTGCCGGCCACGCGCACCGGCTGCACCTGACGAGGCGTGAGGACGAACAGCGCGAGGCCGATAACGACACCGACCGTCGACAACAGCGGCACGTAGCCGGCGCCGGGACCGCGCACTACCGAGAGGACGGCGACCGGCATTAGCGCGCTGCCGAGCGCCCCGCCGGCCGCGAAGAGGCTGATGCTCATGCTCTTCTGAGCGCCCGTGTCGCGGGCCATGGCGGCCGCTGCTGGATGGAAGGCGGCCGACCCGAGGCCACCCACCGCGAGGATGAAGAACAGCGACCAGACGTTCGGCGTCACCGAGACGAAGCCCATGAGCGTAGAGCCG
>DASROV010000094.1:0-9509 GCA_035646755.1 Trueperaceae bacterium
CCATGGCGAGCTTCAAGCGGTCCTTAGCAGCGAACACCGTCTCCAGGCCCATCACGCCGACCTTGTCGAACGGCGGCTCCTGCACGGCATGTATCAACTCGGCGATGCTCAAGTCACGGCCCGCTCGCCAGAAGTGCTCGAACAGCTTGCTGATTAGGATGTGCTCTCGGCCGAGCGGAGCCGCGTCGGCGCCAAGGATGGTCAACAGACTGGTCGCGGTCGTTGCGAGACGCTCGGCCAGCAGGTCGGCATCGCCGAGCACCGCTCGCGGCGGCGCGGCGAACGAGCGCAGCACGGATATCGGTCGTCCGGCGCTGGAACCCGGGGTGTAGACGCTGACCGTGGCCGCCGCTCGGAAGCGATCGATACGATCAGGGTCCTGGCCCCACGCGGCCAGTCCTTCGCGCCACTCCCGTGCCCGAAGCGCAGCGTAGCTAGACAGGTCTGTCCCTGCCTCTTCCGCCTCCCGTGGGTCGAGCCAAGGCTCGAAGTCCTCGGGCTTAAGGTTAGGGAACGTCAACGCCAGGTTTCCCAGGTCGCCCTTCGGGTCGATGGCCAGCACCGGCACGCCATCGAGTGCCGCCTCTTCGATGAGGCCGACACCGAGCCCCGTCTTCCCGCTACCCGTCATGCCGACGATGACCGCATGGGTGGTGAGGTCGCTGGAGTCGTACAGAAGAGGACGCGCTGTGGTTGACGTGCCGTCCGCTTCGACCTCACGTCCCAAGTAGAAGGCGCCAAGTTTCTCGTGATCCACGGAGGCTCCCTTTGGCTTCACACTTTCACCCGAACCGTTCGCTTACTCGCTAGCCAAGCGTAGCTCGCGCGGCGTTGGCGAGCGCGAGGGCAAGGTGCCGTCCGGCTGTTAAACTCACCTCCCGAGGCGACCAGTTGAAGACCTTCTACCTTATCGACGGCCACGCGCAACTGTTCAGGGCCTATTACGCGCCCTTCCGCGACCTCACGTCGCCAACGGGAGAGCCCGTCAAGGCTGTCTACGTCTTCACCCAGCTGCTGCTCAACCTACTTCGCAACGTCAAGCCCGACTACGTGGCGGTGGCCTTCGACGTTAGCGACTCCACCACCAAGCGCAAGGGTTGGTACGAGGACTACAAGGCCAACCGCGACGCCGCGCCGGAAGACCTCCACACGCAGTTCGTCCGCGTAAGGCAGGTCGTCCAAGCGCTCGGCCTGAGGATCTTCGAGCTGGAAGGTTACGAGGCCGACGACGTCATCGCCACCATCGCCGAGCGCCTCAAGGACGACGAGGTAGAGCTGCGCATCGGTAGCAAGGACAAGGACCTGCACCAGATCCTCAGCGACAAGGTCAAGCTCTGGGACCCGTCGAGCGGCGAGCTGCTCGACGTCGCCACGCTTCGGAAGAGCAAGGGCTACACGCCCAAGCAAGCGGTCGAGATCCAGACCCTCACCGGCGACTCTACCGACAACATCCCCGGCGCCAAAGGGGTCGGCGTCAAGACGGCCGCCAAACTCGTCGCCAACTACGGCAGCGCCGACGCAGTGCTGCTGCACGTCGACGAGCTGACGCCGAAGTTACGCGAGAACCTCCTGGAGCACGCCGAGCACATGGCCCTCACGCGTAGCCTGGTGACGCTCGACCGCGCAGCGCCGATCGAGTTCACGCTCGAAGACTGCGTCACGCCGACGCCGCGCCAACAGGACTTGCGGGAGCTGTTCGAGGAGCTCGGTTTCAGGACCTTCCTCGAGCAGCTGGCCGCGCCAGCGGGTTCGGCGGCCGCCGCGGAGGAGATCGCCGAGGCGTCGCGCGAGACGCCTTCCGACGTGGTGGGCTCCGTCCTGGAGACGGATTACCGAGTAGTAAACACCGAGGCATCGCTTGATGCCTTCATCGCGCGCCTCGAGCAGCAACCCGCGTTCGCTCTCGATACCGAGACCACAGCCCTAAGGGCGGTCGACGCCGACATCGTCGGCTACGTCTTCAGTTGGCAGGCGGGTACCGGCTGGTACCTGCCGGTAAGGGGAGAGCACGGCGAGGTGCTCGACCCCGTGCTGGTGGCGGCGCGACTGAAGCCCATACTCGAGAACGACCGCACGCTCAAGGTCGGTCAGAACCTCAAGTACGACCTCATCACGCTCAGGCGGGCCGGTATCGACCTCAAGGGACCGCTCTTCGACACCATGATTGCGGCTTCGTTGCTGAGCCCCGGCCGGCGCACCTACAACATGGACGACCTCGCTCAGGATCTGCTTGGCGTGCGCACAACCCCGATCAGCGATCTGATCGGCAAGGGCAAGGACCAACTGAACATGCTGCAGGTGCCACTTGAAGCGATCGCTGCCTACGCCGCGGAGGACGCCGACATCACCTGGCGGCTTTATGAGCGTCTGGAGAAGGGCATGGACGCCGAGCCGGTGCCGGTCCGCGATCCCATGGGAGCCTCGCACGGCGCGGGCCGGGGCAGCGGCCTCAGGCGGCTCTTCAACGAGGTCGAGATGCCGCTCGTGCGCGTGCTCGCCGACATGGAGCGCGAGGGCGTCGCGCTCGACGCGGCGATGCTCAACGAGTACGGCCATACGATGGCCAAGCGGCTCGAGGACCTCAAGCAGCAGACCATCGAGGTGGCCGGCGTCGAGTTCAACCCTGACTCACCAAAGCAGCTCGGCGAGGTGTTGTTCGACAGGCTCGGCATGCGCGTTGTCAAGACCACCAAGACCAGCCGTTCCACCGACGCCGAAGTGCTCGAGACGTTGGCAGCGGAGACCGATCACCCCGTATTGACCCTCCTCCTCGAGTACCGGGAACTGAACAAGCTGCTCGGTACTTATGTCCACCCGTTGCCATCGTTCCTCAGTCCCACCACCGGCCGGTTGCACGCCTCGTTCCATCAGACGGGGGCCGCCACCGGCCGGCTCTCCTCGAGCGAGCCGAACATCCAGAACATCCCGATCCGGACCGAGGCCGGCCGCGAGATACGCCGCGCGTTCCGCGCTCGCGATGACGCCAGCGTCCTGCTTACCGCCGACTACTCACAGGTCGAACTGCGCATGCTCGCTCACTTCAGCGACGACGACGAGCTGACCAAGGCTTTCAACGAAGGTCTCGACATCCATGCGTACGTGGCGGCGCAGGTCTTCGACGTACCGCTCGAGGCCGTGACCGCCGACCAGCGCCGCGTGGCCAAGACCGTCAACTTCGGCATCATCTACGGCCAGACGGCGTTCGGCTTGGCTCGCACGCTGCGCATCCCCCAGTCGGAAGCGGGAGCCTTCATCAAGGCGTACAAGGAGCGTTACTCCGGCCTCGAGCGGTTCTTGCGCGCTTGTGTCGCCGAGGCGGAGGACCTCGGCTACGTGACGACGATAATGGGCCGCCGCCGAACCATCGATGAGATTCGCTCACGAAACCGCAGCTTGAGGAACCTCGGCGA
The DNA here is from genome assembly GCA_035646755.1 of Trueperaceae bacterium. GTDB lineage: Bacteria > Deinococcota > Deinococci > Deinococcales > Trueperaceae > DASRWD01. The sequence goes on from DASROV010000094.1 coordinate 3,411, forward strand.
GAGGTTGGCTATAAACACAGTCATCCAGGGCAGCGCGGCCGACCTCATCAAGGTCGCCATGATCAACCTTCACGAGCGCCTGGCACGTGAGGAGTCCGAAGCACGCCTGTTGATCCAGGTTCATGACGAGCTGGTGTTGGAGGCGCCGATCGCCAGGGCCGAGAGCGTCATGGCCCTGACGGTCGACACCATGACCAGCGCCATCGGCCTGCGCGTGCCGCTGAAGGTAGATGCGGCCTTCGGCCCCACCTGGTTAGAGAGCAAGGGCTGAACGAGCCCGTCAGCCGGCCGTACTGCCTGCGGCGTCCGTCATTCCTGATCGTCACCGTCACTCGCCGCGTCGTCACCGGGCGCATCGTCAGCGGTGTCCTCGTCAACTCCCTCCTCGGAGGCCGAGTCGCTAGGAGCGTCCTCAGCCGGCGAGTCGGCGTCGGGCTCCGTCGCCGGCGCCATCAGCCGTTCGGATTCACGCGTGAACCATTGGTAGTTGCTGTTCTCCGGCTCAAGCGCGAGCGCGCGAGCGTACGCCGCGTTGGCGTCGGCGTATTGACCCTGCTCGAAGTGGACCCGTCCCAGCCAGGCCCAAGCCGTGGCGTAACCGCTGTTCCTGGCGGCTGCTGCCGCGAAGCGGTTGCGTGCTTGAGTCATGTCGCCGGACTCGTACGCAGCGATGCCTTCGTAGAACGCTGTCGCGGCCTGCACGCCCCAGCGGGCCTGTGCTTGAGCGAGCTCGAGGAAGTACACCGCCCCCTCGGCGTTGGGATCGAGCTCGAGGACGGTCCGCCAGGCGGCCACGGCTTGCTCCGGCAGGCCGAGTTCGAGCGCGATCCGGCCGAGCCAGCGATGCGCTTCGACGTTCCCTGGTTGGAGTGCGACGACCTCGGCGTAGCGTTCGGCCGCTAACTCCTTGTCGCCCTGCTGGTAAGCGGCGAAGGCGTAATGATTGCCGGAGTTGGCGAACAGCTCGGCGTCGTCCTCCATGAAGGTGCCACCAGCATCGAGGTACGCGTGCCATTGCTGGACGGCGGGCCCATGCCAGTTGGACTGGCTATAAGCCCGAGCGAGGAAGCGAAGCGGTGCCGGATGGCCGGCCGCCAACTCCTGAGCGGTGCGGCCCTCACGGAACGCTTGGCGCCACAGTGGGCGGTCGGGGTACTGCGCGTCGTAGGTAGCAAGCGCCTCCGCCACGGCCGCCTCACCGCGATCGAGCGCTTCTTGGGCGTTGCCTGGCAGCTCCTGCGCATACGACAGGCCTCCGAGCAGGACGGCCAAGCAGCATGAGGCGGCAGGCAGCGAGCATGCGTCGTTGCAGTGACACTAGTCCCGACGGTGTGGGGTGTGTACTTCGGGCGGTCATAAAGCACCTCCAGAGCTCTCGTTGGCGCCACGGACTGTGCCGCCGAGCCACTATCCCTTTGTAGCGCTCGCATATGACGCCTCAATGAAACGGCTCTCCTCTGGCCTCAGTTCGGTTCTCGACCGGCAAGGCCGCGCTCGAACGGCACATCGCCAATTAGCTCCGCACCGGCGCCACTTGCGAAGGGCAGTATCACGTCCGCGGCGGTTACCGGCCGGGCGAACAGGAACCCCTGGCCGTAACGCACACCCTCGTTGATGAGCCAGCGCCGTTGCTCTTCGTTCTCGATGCCTTCGGTGACGAACGGGATGCCCATGCCCTTGGCGAAGATGTTGATCGCCCTTATCAGATGTTCGTCCTTGGGCGCGATGCCGATACCGCGGGTGAAGCCGGCGTCGAGCTTGAGGAAGGTGATCGGCAGGTTCTCGAGGGTGCCAAGCGAGGAGTAGCCGCGGCCGAAGTCGTCCAACGCGATGCGCACGCCGGTCTCGCGGATGCGCTCGAGTATGCCTGCCGAGGACTCGATGTCGTAGAGCGCGCTGCGCTCGGTGATCTCCAACACCAGTTTCTCCGGTGGCGCGCCCGTCTCGCGCAACAGCTCGGCGATCTGCTCGGGCAAAGCGTTATCGGACACCGACTGAGCCGAAAGGTTGACGCTGACCATCACCGTCGAGCCGAGCCGCACCCACTCGGCGAGTTGCAGGGTGGCGGCCTTGAGGGCCCACATGTCCAGCCGGTTAATGAACCCCGATTCCTCGGCGACCGGGATGAACAGGGCCGGAGAGACCACGCCACGTACGGGATGGTTCCAACGCATCAGCGATTCGAGGCCGACGATCTCGCCGGTCTGCAGATGGCAGACCGGCTGATAGACGAGTTTCAGTTCGTCGCGCTCCACGGCCGCCCTCAGGTCGGACTCCAGGTAGAGGCTATGATGTTTTGCGGGATCGCTGTCGTGAAGGTAGTAGCTTACGGGCAGTCGCAACTCCTTGGCCCGGTACATGGCCATCTCCGCGCGCTGCAAGAGCGAATCGAGGTCAACGCCGTCACGTGGGAAGAGCGCCACACCGGCGCTCGCTTCCAGCCGGATGTCGCGGCCGCCCGCCTCGAACGGCCTGGCGACCGCGCCGACGACACGCTCGATGGCGGCATGGGTCGTCGCCTCGTCGGCGCCCGATAGCAGGACCGCGAACTCGTCGCCACCGAGGCGGGCCACGTAGTCGCCGCTACGGACGACCTCACGCAGCCTGTCGGCGAGGTCGCGCAGCATCCGGTCTCCCTGGATACGCCCCAACGTGTCGTTAACCAGCTTGAAGCGATCGACGTCGAGCAGTACTACCGCAGCGCCCTTTCCTCTCTTCGCGTTGCGCTTGAGCACTACTCGCGACGCCGACTCCAGGTAACTGTAGTTGGGCAGCTTGGTAACCGGATCGATGTACGAGCGCCGCGCCAGCCGGGTAGTGAAGAAGATGGTCATGCCCAGCATGGCCAACGACGAGGCAGTTATGCCTAGCGTGATCAGCCAGCGGGCGAGCACGATGTCCTGACGGAGTGGGCCGATGTCGTGTTCGACCTCGACGACGCCTTCGACGTTGCCTTGGCCGTCGATGAGTGGCACGAGCACCGCGTAGGTGCTGCCCGGGTCGGAGAACAGGGAGCTGGCTACCCTCGTCGCACGCTGACCGGCCAACGCGGTCTTCAGCGCCGCGTCGGGCGTGGGCTGGACTCCGATCCTCGTGCGGTCGTCGGCGTACGCGATGGTGGCGTCCGAGTCGTAGAGCAGAACCCCGACCGTGTTGGGGTTGCGTTGCACGATGGTCGTGAAGTACTGCCACTGGTCGAGCGAGCTAGTTACGCCGTCGCGCACCACCACGCTTTCGCCCGCCGATTCCATGCCGAGTCCGCTCTGCCGCAGCACGGCCGAGACGTTCGCGGCGATCTCGGCGCTGCCGGCCTGGGCGATGTGCTCGGTGATCCGGACCACCACGAAGCTGCCCAACAGCCAAGCCAGGACGATCATCGGCAGCAACATGCTTACCCCTACCGTGAGCAGGTAGCGGCGCACCGGATTGGCCCTGAACGACCGCGTGGCGGCGATGTCAGGTCCAGGCCCATGGTTGCGGAACGTCAAAAGAGGAAGGGTGTCGCCGGGCGTCGGCGAGCTTTTGGCCGACATCCTGTCAATCATCGCATTTATCGCTGGGCGGAACAGTGATTTCGAGAGCCGAGCGACAATCTTCTCGATTCGCGCCGATTCCGGCCGCCGGCCACGCGGTACCGGCAGGCGCGGCCAACAGTCGTGTTCTCGCTGGCCACTGGAGACGTCCACGACGGCGTGGACGTCACCGCGAGCGCTATGATGGTGAACCTTTGTCGAGAGTCCGGTTCGGGCAAGCCAGAGCGGCGGCCGTCAGGGACCTGCGGTTTGGAGAATGTCGAGTGAGAATCCTGGTAAGCAACGACGATGGGGTATTCAGCCCTGGCATCTTGGCTTTGGCCAAGGTCGCCAGCGAGTTCGGCCAGGTTCGCGTCGTCGCGCCCGACGTCGAGCAGTCCGCCATGAGCCATGCGATCACGGTGCGCCGCCCGCTGCACTACACCAAAACGCCGATAAACGGGATCGAGGCGTACCGCGTCGACGGCACGCCCGCCGACTGCGTCGCGCTCGGCACACATCATTGGGATGAGGTCGACCTCGTCCTTACGGGAATCAACCTCGGCCATAACCTCGGGCACAACGTGTGGCACTCGGGCACCGTGGCAGCGGCCAAGCAGGCGGCGTTCCTGCGGATCCCGGCCGTGGCCTTCAGCGCCCGTTACAACGACGAACCCACCGACTACCGGATCCAGTTCCCTTACATCCGCGAGATCATCGGCATCATGCAGCAGACCGCCGCACCGCTACTACTCAACGTGAATTTCCCCGACGAACCCACAGGCATAAGGTGGACACGCCAATCGGTCCGGCACTACGAGGGCTACGTGGTACCGGGCGAAGACCCGATGGGGCGCACCCATTACTGGTTCTCGGAAGAGCCGCGCGACCGCATAGAGAAGGGCACCGACCGCTGGGCTGTCGAGAACGGATTCGTGTCGGTGACGCCGCTAAGGCTCGACCTCACCGACGAAGCCCAGCTCGAGCGGATCGAGGCGCGCAGTCCGGCCTGACGCACGCCTGTTACGGCCGCTCGAAGACCAGACTTGGCTGCTCGCCGACGTCATCGACGGCGGCCAGGCGGCTCACGCTCACCCCCAGCAGCCTTATGGGTAGGTCGGGCCTTTCACCCTCGAACGCGAGCTTGGCGACGATCCGCAACAGGTCTTCCTCGGCGTTGACGTGGCGTCCCGGGGACTGACTGCGCGTGACGGTGCGGAAGTCACTGAAACGAAACTTCACGGTCACGGTCGCCGCGCTGAGGCCCAAGCGTGCCAGGCTCTCCGCGACGTCCCGGCACAGGTTCGCCAGCCATGGCTCCACCTCGGACCGGCTAGTCAGGTCTACGTCGAAGGTCGTCTCCGAACCTATCGACTTCCGCGGCCGGTTCGGGTCGACTGGACGATCGTCAAATCCGTTGGCGAAGCCGTGAAGCGTCGCCCCCGCCTTGCCGAACTCGGCCACCAAGCGTTCGCGCCCAACGGCCCTGAGATCGGCCCCCACGTTGATGCCGAGGGCATGGAGCCGTCGCGCCGTGCGCGGGCCCACCCCGAAGAATTTCTCCACCGCCAGCGCGTCAAGGAACGCCTGAGCGCGGTCAGGGGCGATTACCGTCAGACCGTCCGGCTTCTGCATGCCTGACGCGATCTTGGCCAGAAACCGGCCGCCGGCGACGCCCGCCGAAGCGGTGAGCGTGGTCTCGCGTCGGATCTCGTCCTTTATCGCCTTCGCCAACAGCGTCGCCGACGCCGGTCCGCGCTTGGGCTGCGTCACGTCGAGATACGCCTCGTCGAGCGCCAGCGGTTCGACGAGGTCGGTGTAACGCAGGAAGATCCCTCGTATCTCCTTGGAGACCGCACGGTAGGCGTCGAAGCGTGGCGGCATCACGACCAGTTCGGGGCACAGGCGCAAGGCGCGCACCATGGGCAGCGCCGAACGGACGCCGAAGGCCCGAGCTTCGTAGCTGGCGGCCACGACCACGGCGCGTGGGCCCCTGCCACCGACGGCGACGGGCAGTCCGGCGAGGTTCGAGTTATCGCGCTGCTCGACAGACGCGTAGAACGCATCCATGTCGATGTGCACGACCTTGCGCAAGAGCGCAGCGGGGCTCACGCGGCCGCGGACGAACGCTGCAAGCAGCGCAGCACCGAGACCGTGAGGCGAGCGTCGTCGGCGCTGCGATGCGACTGGCCCGCGGCCAAGACCCCTTCGACCGACGCCGCCCGCTCCAGGCGCAACGCACCGCTGCCCACCCCGCGGCAGTTGGCGTAGGCCCGCATCGCGCACTCGAACCCGGGTAGCGGATGGGCCAGTCCCCAGGCCCGGCTGGACTGCGCGCACAGCCGCTCATCGAAGCTGGCGTTCCAGGCCAGGAGCCGGTAGCCCGAGACGACCTGAAACAACTCCTCCACGACCTCGGGCCAGGTTGGTGCGTTGACTACGTCCCCGTAGCTGAGCCCGTGGATGCGTGTGGACGCCGCCGGCACGTACCCGCGCTTGGGCTGGACAAGGCTCTCGAACAACACGGCGCCGTCAGGGCCGACGGCAGCTATCTCGAGTATCTCGTCGCGTGCGCTCAACCCGGTGG
>DASROV010000095.1:0-2059 GCA_035646755.1 Trueperaceae bacterium
CTGAGGCCAGCTTGCAGGGACGGAGAAAGGAAGGTGCTGGATGTTCCAGCGGTTCCACGCCATGAAGGAGCGGAATGAGGGCGGTTTCACCCTCATCGAGCTCCTAGTAGTTATCCTGATCATCGCCATTCTGGCGGCGATCGCAATTCCCGTCTTCCTGCGTCAGAGGGAGAAGGGCTGGGTTGCGGCTTCGCAGTCGGCCTTGAAGAACGCCGCCACCGCATCCGAGTCCTACGCCACGAGTCAGACAGCCGGCTCTTACCTGGGTCTGAACGCCACTACCGGCGCCGCTGGACAGCCGATTGTGAATGAGGGCTACAGCCCTGTGGCCGGCGTAACGCTTGCCGTGGCGGCCACGGCCAACACCTACTGCATCACGGCGACTCACGCCAACCTGGACACGACCCACCTTTGGAAGGTCGCTACCTACGACAGTGCCGACGGCCAGCCGACCTCGGCCGAAACCTGCTAAACGGCATTCCCCCAACAGGCAGTCTCAGAAGAGGCGGAGTCCAGCTCCGCCTCTTCTGCGTAGCCGCCCCTCTCAAGTATTCCTCGCCCGCAGCCGATCATTCAGGCAAATGAACAGGGCACGAAACGAACGTGAGCAGGGCTTCACCTTCGTCGAGCTGATGGTGGTCCTCTTGATCATCGCCATCCTGGCGGCCATCGCCATACCCGTGTTCCTGCAGCAGCGCGAGAAGGCGTGGGCGGCCCAGGTGCACAGCGCTCTCAAGAACGTGAACTTCGCGATCGAGGCCCACGGCACCGATCAGGGGGGCGATTACTCCGCCCTCGACGGAGGTGACTCCACCTCCAGCAACGCGCCCTTCCAGTTGGTAGAAGACCAGGGCTACAGGAGCGACCCTACGGTTGACCTCATGGTCTCCGCCGATCAAAACACCTACTGCGTGACCGCGGAGCACTCGCTGCTGCCGGTGACCCACGAATGGCAGACGGCAACCTTCAGCTCGGCCGGAGGAGCGCCGGCTGAGGCCAACCTCTGCTGATCCTTACTCGATCCTTCCAAGCCCGGCCGCTTCAAACGACGGCTCCCCTCGTCCCGTCGGATTTCGACGACTGCCAGGACCCCTAAGCACTTAGGGCGATCCGCTAAACGAAACCCCTTCCTGGGTCGATCTTCCAGGTATGGACCTGCATTCCACCCCACGCCGACGTCTGGCCCCGATTTCCTACGCGCTCCTGTTCGTTGCGCTGGTGGCGGCCGCGTCGACGTTCGTATGGAGAGACTTCCGCAGCTCGGTCGCAGCCGAGGTCGCGCGCATCGAGCGCGACGCCGGCCTGATAGCCGGGCTGGTGACGGCGTCCGAGAGTTCCTCCGACGTCGGGCCACTGGCCGCGTTCGCGCCGGAGCATCTCGACAGAACAGGTGGTAGCGTCGAGCTCGTCGACGGCTCGGGGAGCGTGCTCTTCGAGGCCGGCCGGGCCCCCGACAGTCCTGTTCCACCCTCTGGGGTGAACGACGCTCGCGTCTTTAGCGCGCCGGGGGGCGGCGCATGGCTCGAGGTCACCGCCCCATTGGAGACAGAGTCCGGTGCAGTGCTGCTAACAACCTCCTACGACGACCTACAGGACCGGGTGCTGGCTCAGGCCCGCCAACGCTACGCCGGCTTCGGCACCGCCGCGCTGTTTGCCGTGCTGACCATGCTGCTGATCGTCGAGTTCTTTCTCAGACGCTCGAGCCGCCTCCAGAAACTGGTGACCCAGAACCGTCACTGGGCGCTGCACGACGAGCTCACCGGGTTGCCCAACCGGGCGTTGTTCCGGGACCGGGCGCTGCAGTCGCTGGGGCAAGCCCGTCGCAACGACTCCGGGGTCGCGATGATGATCATGGACCTCGACCGCTTCAAGGAGGTCAACGACAGCCTCGGCCATCATCACGGGGACCTGCTGCTCAAAGAGGTCTCGCAGCGGCTCACCTCCGCGCTCCGAGAGGTCGATACGGTCGCTCGCTTCGGCGGAGACGAGTTCGCGGTGCTCCTCACCGACGCCGACGACGACGCCGCGATACACAAGGTCGTCGCCAAGATCCTCAAGG
>DASROV010000096.1:0-2200 GCA_035646755.1 Trueperaceae bacterium
GCCTTCCCGGGCTCGGCGCCACCATCCTCGGTGCGATATCGGCGCGCGACTACCCCGTTGTGCAAGGCGTTACCATCCTCGCGGTCGTCGTCTACATCGGCGTCAACTGGCTTGCCGACCTCCTGCAGCTACTCGTCGACCCGCGCCTTAGGACCTCGCCGTGAGCCGCGAACGCATGGGCCTGGTGATGTTCGCCGTGGTGCTGCTAGCCACGGTGCTGTCGCCGCTGCTGGTGCCGTACGACCCGCTCGAGCCCGACTACACGGAGCGCTACGCACCGATAAGCAGCGAGCACCTGCTCGGCACCGACGGGCTCGGGCGCGACGTGCTCTCACGTGCGCTGGCCGGTGGCCGCGTCTCGCTGGTCATCGCCTTGAGCGCCACGGCCCTCACCATGCTCGTCGGCGGCACCCTCGGCGCGCTGGCCGCCAGCCTCGGCGGCGCGCTCGACACGGTGCTGTCGCGGCTCTTCGACGCCCTGCTGGCGTTCCCTGGCTTCCTCCTCATCCTGCTGGCAGTCGCGATCCTCGGCGGCGGCTCAGCGCAGACGGTGCTGGCCATGGGGGTCGCGGGCTCGCCTGTCTACTTCCGCCTGGCCCGGGCCTACGCCCGCTCGGAGCTGCGCTCGGAGTACGTAACTGCCGCCTTCGCGCTAGGGGCATCGCGGCGGCGCCAACTGGTAATTCACGCCCTTCCTAACTTCTTCGGCGGCCTGCTCGTGCAAGCGGCAAGCACGGCGGCGACCTTCTTGCTGGTGGAGGCCTCGCTAAGCTACCTCGGGCTCGGCGTGCCGCTGCCGACGCCGAGCTGGGGCAACGTGCTGCAGGACTCGCGCAGCTTCCTCACCCGCCAGCCGTGGGCCGCCGTCGGTCCTGGCTTCTTCCTGGCCGCCGCCTCGCTGTCCTTCCAATTCATGTCAGACGGCATGCGCGACCGCTTGGACCGCCGCGGCTAGAACCGCTTGGCGACGGCGTTAGCATGGTTGTCATGGCAGCAGCAGCTACACCGAACACGGACCCGCTCGAGCCGACCCCGCTACCGCGCGCTGAGGTCGTGCACGCCAACGTCGAAAGTGTCGAGTGCAGCGCGCTCGTCGTCAACCTCTTCGAAGGCGTTACCACTCCAGGGGGCGCTACTGGCGCCGTCGACCGAGCCCTCGACGGCGCGATAAGCGAACTCATCGCCAGCGGTGACGTTACCGGCAAACTCGGTAAGGTCGCCGTGCTCTACCCTCGCGGCGCCATTCCGGCGCGCCGGGTGCTGGTGGTGGGCCTCGGTGCCCGCGAGAAGTTGAGCGCCGAGAGCGTAAGGCGGGCTGCGGCCAGCTCGGCTCGGCGAGCCCTCGAACTCGGCGCCACCAGCGTCCACACCATCGCGCACGGCGCCGGCAGCGGCTCTCTTGGCATGGCCGCCGCAACCCAGGCCACCTTGGAGGGCTCTCTTCTCGCCGGCTACGCCTTCCGTGGTTGGAAGGTCGGCGACGGCAACAAGCGGCTCGAGCAGGTCACGTTGATCGAGGGTGACGAGTCAAGGCTGGGGCAGGCCCAGGCCGGACTCGTGGTAGCGCGGGCCGTGGCGGCCGGCGTCGGCCGCGCGCGCGACCTCGTCAACCGCCCACCGAACCACGCCAACCCCCGGCACGTGGCCGAGGTCGCCCGACGGGTAGCCGCCACCAGCGGTCTCACGTGCGAGGTCGGCGACCGCGAGTGGCTCGAGCGCGAGCACATGGGTGCCTTGCTTGCGGTCGCCAGCGGCACTCGCAATGAGCCAGCTTTCATCGTCTTGCAGCACAACGCCGAGCGCAACGACCTACCTACGGTGGTCCTCGTCGGCAAGGGGGTGACGTTCGACTCGGGAGGCCTTTCGCTGAAGTCCAGGGACGGCATGATCCCGATGAAGGGTGACATGGCCGGGGCGGCCGCCGTCATCGGTGTGATGGAGGCCGCGGCTGCGCTCAACGTCGATTTGCGCCTGGTGGCGTTGTGCCCGTGCGTCGAGAACATGCCAGACGGGGCCTCGTACCGGCCGTCGGACGTCGTCATAGCCAGCAACGGGGTAAGCATCGAGATCCTGAGCACCGATGCCGAGGGTCGCCTGGCTTTGGCCGAGGCCCTGGCGTACGCCCGACGCTTCGACCCCGCCGCCGTTATCGACATCGCCACGCTCACCGGTTCCAGCACCGTAGCGCTCGGCGCCGGCG
>DASROV010000097.1:0-8818 GCA_035646755.1 Trueperaceae bacterium
CGCCTCGACGGCGACCGCGAGTTCGAAGACTTCGGCGTCAAGATCGTCGTCGACGAACGAAGCTGGCCGTACCTGCGCGGCGCTCACGTCGACTGGGTGGAGAACCTCATGGGCGGCGGCTTCAGCGTGAAGAACCCGAACGCCTCGAGCGAGTGCGGCTGTGGCCACAGCTTCCGCACCGACGGCGCGGCCGCGCCGAGCGGCGAAGGCTCGAGCGGCTGCAGTAGCTGAGCAGCGGTTTCGCCCCGACCAACCCTACAACCGATCATCACCGTCTTCGCCGAGCCTCAAGCGGGCTCGGCGAAATCGTGCTTCAACACCGGTTGACGGGCTGCCTTCACCTCGTCGAGGCGCCTTACCGGCGTGTCGTATGGGGCTCCGGCAAGGTAGTCGGGGTCGTCGGCGGCGCGCTCGAGTATCTCGCCTAGCACCGCGATGAAGGCGTCGATGGTCTCGAGCGATTCGGTCTCGGTCGGCTCGATCATCATCGCCTCCTTGACGACAAGGGGGAAGTAGACGGTCATGGGGTGCATGCCGTAATCGAGCATGGCCTTGGCGATCTCCAGTGTCCTAAGGCCGGCGGGCGGCTGCGCCACGAACTCGTGCATGTTGATCCGGTCGTATGGCACCGTGTAGCCGAGCTCCTTGAGCTTGACCCTCATGTAGTTGGCGTTGAGCACGGCGTGGCCGCTAACTTGGCGCAGGCCGTCGCGCCCGAGCGCGCGGATGTAGGTGTACGCCCGCACCAGGTTGCCGAAGTTGCCGTAGAAGCTGCGCATGCGCCCTATCGACCGTGGGAGGTCGTCATCGAGGCAGTACTCCTCGCCGCGCTTGCCGATCACGGGCTTCGGCAGGAAGTCGCGCAGGTGGGCCTTCACACCGACCGGACCGGTGCCCGGCCCGCCGCCGCCGTGCGGGGTGGTGAACGTCTTGTGGAGGTTTAGGTGCACGACGTCGAACCCCATGTCGCCAGGGCGCACCCGCCCGACGATGGCGTTGAGGTTGGCACCGTCGTAGTAGAGCTGCGCGCCGGCGGCGTGCGACAGCGCGGCGATCTCCAGAATGTTGCGCTCGAACAGGCCGAGGGTGTTGGGATTGGTGAGCATCACCGCGGCCACGTCGGGGCCGATGGCCTCCTCGAAGGCGGCCAGGTCGACCTCGCCGTTGCGACCGGTCTTCACCTCCCGCACCTTGTAGCCGGCCATGGCGGCGGTGGCGGGGTTGGTGCCGTGGGCGCTGTCGGGGACCAGCACGACCCGTCGGCTGTCACCCTCGCCCCGCGACTCGTGGTAGGCGCGGATCATCAAGATGCCGGCCAGCTCGGCGTGGGCGCCGGCGGCGGGCTGCAGGCTTAACGCGTCCATGCCGGTTATCGCCGCGAGGTCGCCCTGTAGTTCGTAAAGCAGCTGCAGCGCACCCTGGGCGGTCGACGGGTCCTGGTACGGGTGCACGTCCTGGAACAGGCGCGCGGCCTCCTCGTTGACCTTGGGGTTGTACTTCATCGTGCACGAGCCGAGCGGGTAGAAGTTGCCGTCGATGCTGAACTGCCGGTGCGCGAGCTGAGTGTAGTGCCGCACCAGGTCGAGTTCGGATACCTCGGGCAGGCGAGGCTCCTCACGCCTCAGTTGCTCGGCGCCCAACAGCTTCTCGAGGTCGACCTCGTCAGGAGCGGGCGGCCTGGCTCCTCTGCGGCCAGGCCGGGAGCGTTCGAAGATAAGCGGGAAGTCGGCGGGTTGCCGCGAGGGGGAGACGGCGGCCAGTTCGCTCGACCGCTGTTCGCTCGACGCGCCGCTGTTTGCCTCAGTCATGGGCCACCTCGAGGGTCGCGCGGCCTTCAACTGACGGTCTGCCCTGCACCTTCTCCAAGCCGGTGATGAGCTTGTCGATGTCGGCATCGGTGGTGCGCTCGGTGGCGCTCAACAGCACGGCGTTGCCTAGCCCGTATTCCGGCGCGACGGCTATACCGGCCTGGACGCCGTTTGCGGCCAGGCCGCGGCGGACCACAGCGGGGGAGGATGCGACCGGCAACACGAACTCGTTGAAGTACGCCCGCTCGGTGCGCGGCTCGTGGCCCGTTTGCCGCAGCCTGTCGGCCAGGCGATGGGCTTTCGCCACCGAGCCGACCGCGAGGTCCCGCAGGCCCTGAGTGCCCAACGCGGCGACGTTGACGGCCGCCATCAGCGCGGTGAGCTGGTGGTTCGAGCAGATGTTCGATTTGGCCTTGCTGCGCCTGATGTGCTGCTCGCGTGCTTGGAGCGTGAGCACGAAGGCGCGTCGACCGTCGGTATCGGTGGTCTGGCCGACGATGCGGCCGGGGAACTGACGCAGCAGCTCTTCGCGCACGACCATGAAGCCGAAGCTCGGCCCGCCGAAGTTAACCGGGTTGCCAAGCGTCTGCCCGTCGCCAACGGCGATGTCGGCACCGTACTCGCCGGGAGGGGCGAGCACGGCCAGGCTGAGCGGGTCGACGACGGCGATCATCAGCGCGCCGGCCTCGTGGGCGGCCACGGTGAACTCGTTCATCTGCTCGAGGTAACCGAGGAAGTTCGGCTGCTGCACGATCAGCCCGGCGACGTCGCCCTCGACGAGCGGTACGGCAGTGGTGAGCGGTTCGAGGTCGACGAGGTCGAGCCGGATGCCAAGCGGCGCCAGGTAGGTGGCCAGTACTTCGCGAGTTTCGGGATGGACGCCGCGGCTGACCAGGATCCGCTCACGACCGGTGTGCCTTACGGCCAACAAAGCGGCCTCGGCGGTCGCGCTAGCGCCGTCGTACATGCTGGCGTTGCTTATCGGCAAGGCGGTCAGCTCGGCCATCATCGTCTGGTACTCGAAGGTGGCCTGCAGTATGCCTTGGGCGACCTCCGCCTGATAGGGCGTGTATGAGGTGACGAACTCGCTCTGCATGGCCAGGTGCGGCACCACCGACGGGATGAAGTGGCGGCGAGCGCCGCCCCCAAGGAAGTCGGCGCCGCTTACGTCGTTCTTCGCGGCCAGCGCCCTTAGGTGGGTGATGAGGCTGGCTTCGTCCAGGCCGAGCGGAAGGTCCATCTCCGGATCGCGCAGCGCGCTTGGCAGATCGGCGAAGAGGTCACGGATCGCGTCGACGCCGACGGCCTTCAACGCCCTTTCGACGTCGTCGGGCGTGTGCGGGTGGTAATGCACGCTCTACTCCTCTGCGACCGATCCCAAGTATGAGGCCGCGTCGAGCAGGGCGTCGAGCTCGGCTGCGTTGACCGGAACGAGCTTGAACAACCAGCCGGCCTCGTATGGGCTCTCGTTTATGGTCTCGGGCTTCGCGTCGAGGTCGTTGTTTATCGCCGTGATCTCGCCGGCTACCGGCGCGTAGATGTCAGAGGCGGTCTTGACGGACTCGATAACCGCGACCTGTTCGCCCTGCTCGACGTTGCTGCCCACGGCGGGAAGCTCGACGAACACGACGTCGCCGAGTTGGTCCTGGGCGTAGTCGGTTATGCCGATGGTGACGCTGCCGTCACCCTCGATGCGGGTCCACTCATGGCTCTTGGCGTAGCGGAGCTCTTCTGGCGTGTTCATGCGACTCCTTAAGGGTACCTCGTACCTTGCTTTCGGTCTTGGCGACTGCGGGCGCTCGCTCATGACTTGTAGAAGGGCGGTTTGACGATCTCGGCAGGCACCGGGCGGCCTCGTATCTCGACGCACACCGCAGCGCCCTCGGCGGCGTGCTCGGCGTCGACCCAGGCGAAGCCGATGCACTCGCGCGTTAGTGGGGAGAGGGTTCCGGAGCTGACCTCGCCGATTGTGTCACCGGCTTCGCTGACGACCTTGTAGCCTAGGCGCGGGATGCCGCGCTCGGTCATCCGCACACCCGCCAATCGCCGCCGGCACGAGGGCTGCCACATCGCCTCGCGGCCGTGGAACGGCTTGTCTTTCACCACCCAGGCGAAATCGGTGCACAGCGGGTTGGTGCTCTCATCGAGCTCGTGTCCGAAGAGGGGGAAGCCCGCCTCGAGGCGCAAGGTGTCGCGTGATCCAAGGCCGCACGGCGTGACGCCGGCGGCTGCCAGCACGTCCCACACCGCCGCGGCGTCTATCGGCCGGCAGAAGATCTCGAAGCCGTCCTCGCCGGTGTAACCGGTGCGGCTCACCTTGATGGGGACGCCGGAGAGTTGAGCCGACAGCGTGGCGTTGCGCTTGAGGTCGGTGAGGTCGTCGCTTAGCAGCCGGCCGAGGATGAGGGCGCTGTTCGGCCCCTGCAGCGCCAGTAGCGACCAACGGTCTGACTCGTTCAACACGTGCGCCTCACGACCGTCAACGAGCCGCTTGAGGTGGTCGAACACCGCCACGGTGTTAGCGGCGTTGGCTACGACCAGGTAATCGTCGTCGGCCTCGCGGTAGACGTAGAGGTCGTCGACCAGCCCGCCGCGGTCGTTGGGCAGCATGTTGTACTGCCCGCGGCCGACCTTGAGCCGGCCCGGGTCGTTGAGAGTGGCGTACTGCATGAAGCTCGTCGCCTCGGGCCCGACCACGCGGATCTCGCCCATGTGGCTGACGTCGAACAGGCCGGCGCCGCCGCGCACGGCGAGGTGCTCGTGGTTGATGCCGCCCTGGTAGTGAAGGGGCATCTCGAAGCCGGCGAACTCGACCATCCGGCCACCTAGCTCGACGTGCTTGTCGTGGAGGGGCGTGCGTTGCATCGGCCCGACGATATCACGCACCGTGCGGGCTTCCCGACGCGCTTGGGACGCGGGCTTTTCGGCTGGCTCAGGCCTTCTGGGCGAGCTTCTCGAGCACCATCGTGGAGACCGCGCGCAACGGCTCGAACACGCCCTTGAACTCCGACGCGACCGCCTCGAGCATCTGGATGCCGCCATCGGGGTTGAGCACTTGCCTCAGCATCTCCATCGGCACGGCCTCGGGGAGGTCACGCTTGTTTACCTGGATCACGTGCGGAACGTCGGCGAGGCGCAGGTTGTACTCGCGCAGGTTCTCGCGCAGGTTGCGCAGGCTCTCGGCGTTGGCGCGCAGGCGGTCTGGTGAGGAGTCGGCGACGAAGACGACGCCGTCGACGCCGCGCAGGATCAGCTTGCGAGAGGAGTTGTAGAACACCTGGCCGGGTACCGTGTAGAGGTGGAAGCGCGTCTTGAAGCCGTTGACCTTGCCGAGGTCGAGAGGCAGGAAGTCGAAGAACAGCGTACGCTCGTCCTCGGTCGCCAGCGACACCATCTCGCCCTTCGACTCGGCCGGTACCTGGTCGTAGATCTGCTTGAGGTTGGTGGTCTTGCCGGAGAGCCCGGGGCCGTAGTAGACGATCTTGAAGTTGATCTCCCGGATCGAGAAGTTGATGGTGCTCATCGTTCCCTCGTTCCGAACAGGCCGTCGAGCAGGGCGGCGGTGGAGGTGCTCCACTCCTGGTCAAACTCGACCGTGGGCGCCTCATCCTCCGATGACTCGATAGCGACCCTTATCTCTTGCGCCGCCAGTTTCGTGGCCATCTTCACGCGGCCGAGTTGAGCACCAGAGTCGAAGACCGTAACCAGCAGGGCCTCGTCACCGAGCTCCTCTAGGTAAGTGCCGACTTCGGTGCCCTGCTGCACCGTCTCCTTGAAACCTTTCTCACCGAAGAGGTTTGCTATCGCGCGGTTGGCGGCGTAGTTGGAGGCCACCAAGGTCGCGAACGAGTCAAGGGAGGGCGGCTTGGGAGCCCATAGGGCGCGGGCGTGCATAAGCACGAAGCCCTTACGGTCGATGATGAGCGCGTAGCGCGCGCGGCTCTTGGCGAGCAGCTCACGCAGCAGGCCGTCGACGCGGTCGTAGGTGGCGCCGTAGAGGTCCAATGACGGCTCTAACATTGGCGTGATTGTAGCAGCGGAAAGCGTCGTGCGTGCGTCGAACACGCCACTTGCGCGGGTTCGATGGTACCCGGTCAGCCCGGCCTACGGGTGGCTCTTGGTGAGCGCGTCAGTTGATTGCCTCCCAACTGTCGCGGCTCCAAGAGTGATGGTCAGGAGAATGCTCGAAGGTTTTGCTCTCCAGGGGTCGGACATCGCGAGACTAAGACCCCTCCCATTCTCACGGCAGTGGACGCGTGTGCGCTGACGAGGGGCTATCGCGGATTTGCCGTGGCCTGGGTGTTGCCTGCACCAGTCCCCGTGGGCGATAATCTATTGGTTGAGGGCTCGCCATATTCGGCGACCCTGAAGTTCGGCGATGTAGCTCAGCTGGTTAGAGCGCACGACTCATAATCGTGAGGTCGAGAGTTCAAGTCTCTCCATCGCTACCACGTCTAGGACGCGATTTCTAACGAAGTCGCGTCCTCCTCTTTGGCCGCTGTACCCGAAGAAATACCCGAACTGCTTTTGAGAACGGGGTCGAAAGTGGCCGCTGCGAGGTCCTCCCCGACCACCCGGTTGTAGTAGAGGAGCGCCACACTTGGGTGGCTCTGGCCCAGCAACCGCATGACCAAATTCGGGCCGTACCGGCCCTGCCGGACGAGCTCCCGCGTGATGTAAGTGGTGTAGATGGCGCGCAGGACATGGAGCTTCACAGGCGGCAGCTCGAGCTTCTCGATTGTCTGAGCCTTGGCGTGGTAGAAGTTCCGCAGTTCGAGCGGCCGGCCGTTGTAACTGGGGAAGAGCAGATCCGTCACACACCACTCGGCGAGTACCGTCTGGGTACATGTGAAGCTTCCGATCCCGGTACTTTTGCTCGGGCCGCTTGGCGCCAGCCCACAAGCGGGCCGTTGACCTTAGCGGTCGCGGTTCTATCAGTTCCTCGATGTCCGACAAGGGAAAGTAGACGGCGAGGGGCAGCAAGCGCACCGAGCTGCCAAGGAAGGCGTCGACGAGTGACCCGAACTGCATGGACGTGGCGAGCCCTATTCCGGGCGCCTCTCCTGTTTGAGATGGATTGTGTAAGGCGACCAACGTGCCGATGATCGGTTCGTCGCGCAGGTAAGTGACGAACGTCTGCTCTCTGGTGATGGTGAGGTGTTGACTTGCAAGCGGTGCGATCAGTCCGTGGCCCTCTACCGTCATGTGTAGGTGGAAGCCGCCAAGTCCAACCATGGTCGTGAATTGGCCCATGGTTTTCGCGGTCTCCTTACTGAACGATGCGGTGCTGCCTTTGCTCTCGCCGCCGAGCGACTTGAGGGCGTTCTGCAGCTGGTGCCAGCCGGCCAGCATCTCTTGGATCATCGTCCAGTCGAAGAACCGCATGGCTCCAGTGATCTTGACTAGCCCAGGGGATTCCGCGGTTGGGTCGAACGGCCGTAGCCATCCGCGGTTGCGCATATCCTCTAGGAAAGCCACTAGCAGGTTGTCTTTGATGTTGAGTGTGGTGTGCTCTTCGCTGCCTTCGGTGCGCTCGGTCGCGTGGTGTGCGCCGCGCTTGCGTAGCACGTCGGCTTTGACCTTCAGGGGGCCTTTGCGTTGAATTGGACGCCGGCGTTCAGACCTGCTGTGCCGCCTGCAGTAGTGCTCTCCGACTGTTCCTCGTCCGCGGATCCAGAGACGAATTCACGCATTAGGGTCTGAAAGTCCCGCATCTGCCGCTGGAATGGCTCCCCGTCGTACAGCTGTGAGGCGTACGAGATCAGCCTGAGGCGGTCCAAGTAGAGGATGTCGAGAGGTGCGGTCTTAGCGTCGCCAGTGTCGGTCGCCGCGGTTGGTTCGGAAGCGCTCAAGGTCGCGCTTCCCATCGTTCGCAGCTGCTTCTAACGCAGCGTCTTGCTGAGACTGCCATTCGCGGAGGTCCTGACGGACGGGCTCGGGAATCGCTTCCGCGAGGTCCTCCATAATGGCCGCGGCTGCATTCACGACCTTCTTGACGGCGTCGTCCTGTTCCATCTGGCATCATCCTAGTCCATCCCCCTCCAACCTGTATGTACTTGACCTATCCGCGCGCTTGCGGTCCCTGTAGCGTTTAGCTGGGCTAGGACCCTGCTGCCACACTTTCGCGGTCCTCTTGAGTGGGGCCCTCTGGTTAATGGGGCCAGAATGAGGCCCGCGACGACGAGGAGAGCATAGTGCCGCGCTTGGGCCCAGTGTGCAACGAGAGAGCATGGGACTCCTAAGCCTATGGCCGAGAATCGGTTTATGCAGGAGCCTAGAATGCCGAATGACGATCGACGAAGCGTATGTCAAGGCGCTCGAGCCGCTGGTTCGCCGAGTTGAGTTGGCGGCTGAGCGGGTGGAGGACGCCGCGAAGTTCGCAGCGGCAATCGACTCGAGCGGGTTGCCGCCTGACCGCGCAACGCTAACCGTAGCTGAACTCGCCGGCCTCACGACGTTGCGCAAGGACACAATCCGTGAGCTATTCCAGGGCGGCGTCCTAAAGGGCGTGCAGACAGGCAACCGCATCCTCGTTTGGCGCTGGTCGGTTATCGAGTACATGGGCCTTGGTGATTGGAATTGTACCCGAATGCATTTCGGTTGAAGGTGTTCGGTCGGTGTCCCGTTGCGGCGCTCAAACGCTCGTTGTTCCGTGGTGGACGCAGCGGCTGTCAGTTGGTTGAGCATCCGTTACGCCTGGTTACTTCTCATAATTGTGAGGTCGAGAGTTCAAGTCTCTCTCCATGGCTACCACGAGCGTCCTCTTGACACGATCAATTATACCCGGGTAATATGCCCGCATGAATCTTCCCTCCACCTACACCACGTTCGCAGGAAACAGGAAGATCGTTTCAGGCGAACTGAAGACCGTCCTCAGCGCGCTCAAGCAGCACCTTGACAGCGAAGGGGCCGATACGGTCCTGACCTTCATCGATTGCACCGGCCAAGAGGTCGACTTCGACATGCGAGGCACCCTCGAAGAGGTGCTCGGGCGTTACGACGCTGCAGAC
>DASROV010000098.1:0-3659 GCA_035646755.1 Trueperaceae bacterium
GATGCTTCCGCCCACGGCCTCAACGCCGGCGACAAGGTGCGCCTGCCGCCAGAGACCGCCGACGCGCAGGCGCACCTTGTCGCCGGCGTTGAGGCCGTGGGCGGAAGCATCTTCGGGATGCACGCTCAGCCTCGGACCGCCGTGGGCGGCGAGGAGGTGCGGGTTCTTGTCGAGGTACTCGACGCGGATCATGCTCGCGGTGACGAGCAGGTTGCCCCCGGCCAGGGCCGGGGTCGGCGCTCCGTTGCCCGTGCGGCCTGCGGCCGCACCCTCAGCGGCGACCCGGCGCTTGCGCGCCGGCCCGGCCAACTTCAAGAACGAACCGAACGGCGGCAACTCGGCCAGTTCGAGTTCGAAGCGCTGGCGCAGCACGCGTCTGGCGCTGCGCACGCTGCGCCCTTCGAGGCGCTTGCCGAGCGCTTCGCCGAGGAAGCGCACCACACCGGTGAAGTCCTCGCTGCTGCCGCCCTCGACCGGCGCGGCGTTGACGCCAAGGAAACGACCCTCGAGGTTGACGACGGTGCCGTCGCGCTCGTAGACGGTCTTGGCCGGCAGCACGACGTCCGCGGCCAGCGCCGTCTCGGTAAGGAAGCTGTCGTGGACGACCACGAGCTCCTTCTCCTTGAGCAACGCGGCGACCTCGGGGTCCTGAGCCGGGTCGAGGTGCGAGAGGATGAGGGCCCTGGCGCTTTGCAGCATGGCCGGGTAGGCGTACGCCTCGTGGCTGGGCAACAGGCCGATTAGTTCGAGGCCGTGGCTGTTGGCCATCGGGCCGATGATCATCACCTTGGCCCCGACCGCCTTGGCGAAGGCGTGGGCGGCTACGGCCGCCTCGGGGTCGACGAGGGCCGGCCCGGCTAACACCACTACCGCGCGCTGTCCCGCCTTGAGGCTCTCGACCACACCGCTTAGTTGCTGCGGGTCGAGGCCGAGACCTTCCACCTCGACGACGGCCGGCTTCGGGCCCTTGACGGCGTCGAGGAGCAGGCCGAACAGGGCGCGCTCTTGGCCGACGGCGTAGACGAGGGAGCGCCCCGCGTGCCGCATGAGGTCGACACGGTAGGGCGCGGCGACGGTGAGTATCTCGTGCCGGCGGCGCATCCGCTCCTTGAGGCGCAGGTCGGCGATGGGGACGCCGTGCAGCATCAGCGCGGGCGGCGCGACGCCCTTCAACGCGTCCTTGATCCGCAGGTCGACGATGCCGGCATCTTCAGTAACGTCGCCGAGGACGAATATCGCGTCGGCGGTGGCCAGGTCGGTTAGCGTCGCTGCGGCCCCGCTGGTGATCACCGAAGCCGCGGGCCGCGGCGCGTGGTCGACCTGCCCGGTCCCGAGATGCTCGCCGAGCGACTGCGCGCCGATGCCCTCTTCGATCGTAGCGTCGGCCCGCAGCGCGATGCCGACGTCCTTACCGCTCAAGCCCCCGAGCTTCTCGGCGATGTAGGCGCTGGCCTCGTCCCAGGCCGCGGCGACCAGCTCGCCTCCCCGCCTTATCAAGGGCGTGAGCACCCGTGAGGGGTGGTCGACGTACTCGTGGCCGAAGCGCGTGCCGTCGTCGATCCAGGTCTTGTTGACCTCAGGGTTGAGTTCGGCCTTGATGCGCTCGATACGGCCGGTGCGGCCGTCGATGCGCACGGCGCTGCCGGAAGCGTCGTCCATCCCGGTCGAGCGGGTGTGGTGGTACTCCCAGTTGCGGCCGCGGAAGCGACTTGACGCGTCGAGCAGCGCTCCTACCGGGCAGATGTCGGTGATGTTGCCGGTGAAGTTACCGGCCAGTCCAGGGTCGGCGGTGCCGATGTAGGTGTGAGAGCCGCGCTCGATGAAGTCGAGGACCTCATCGCCTGGGACCTCCTCGAAGTAGCGCACACAGCGCTTGCAATGGATGCAGCGCTCGCGGTCGAGGGTGATCAGCTCGGAGAGCGCGTGGTGCTTCTCCTGGTGCCGCTTGTCGAACTCGAACCGCGAGAGCCCGGTGCCGTACTCGTAGGAGCGGTCCTGCAGCTCGCAGGCGCCACCCTTGTCGCAGACCGGGCAGTCGAGCGGATGGTTGATGAGCGTGTGCTCGACCATCATGCTCTGCGCGCGCTTGACGTCTGGAGAGTTGGTGTCGACCACCATGCCCTCGGAGATCTGCGTGGTGCAGGTCGCCATGAGGTTGGGGAACCAGAAGATCTTCGGCTCGCCTGTCGCCTCGTCGAGGATCCACTGGCCGTCCTTGTCCTTGCGCGGCGAGCCGACGCGCCCCAGGCACATACGGCAGGCGCCGATCGGCGACATGTACTCCTGGCTGCAGAAGTACGGCACGTCGTCGCCGGCGCTGAAGACCGCGTCGATGGCGCTGGTGCCCACCGGCAGGTCGAGCTCGACGTCGTTGACTACCACCTTCATGCTTGCCACCAGTCGCTCTTCTGGTACCTGGGCACCTTGTGGTCGGCTAGGTACTCGTATTCGTCCCTGAACCATTTCAGGCTGGCCTGTACGGGCATCACGCAGGCGTCGGCCAGTGGGCAGAAGGCCGTGCCGCGGATGCCGTTGGCCAGCTCCTGGATGAGGTCGACGTCGTCACGGGTGCCGAGGCCGGCTAGCAGCTTCTGGTAGAGGCGTGGCAGCCAGTGTGCCACGCCCTCGCGGCAGGGCGTGCACTTGCCGCAAGATTCATGGGCGTAGAAGCGCACGACGTTGTACATCGCGTTGACGATGTCCTTCTCGCGCGGGATCACGATTACTCCGCCGGTGCCGAGCATCGAGCTGTTCTTGGCCAAGGTGCCGTAGTCCATGTGCATGTCGAGGTACTCGTCGCGCCAGGGGAACATCGGCGTAGAGGAGCCGCCGGGGATGAACGCCTTGGCCTCGAACGTGGGACCGCCGGCGAAGTCGTAGATGAGCTCGCGGAAGGTCGCCCCCATAGGCATCTCGTAGACACCGGGGCGCCGCACCGGACCCGAGATCTGGTAGAGCTTCGTGCCCTTGCTGTCGTCGGTGCCCATCGAGGCGAACCAGGCCGCGCCGTTGTTGATGACGTGCACGGCGCTGGTGAGGCTAGTGACGTTGTTGATGGTCGTCGGTTGACCGTACATCCCGGCCCCGGCCGGGAAGGGCGGCTTGAGCCGCGGCGTCGCGCGCAGGCCCTCGAGTGAGTTCATCAGCGCGGTCTCTTCGCCGCAGATGTACGCGCCGGCGCCGCGGTGGACGGTGACGTCGAAGTTCATGCCGCTACCGAGGATGTTCTCGCCGAGCAGGCCGGCGGCGCGCGCCTCCTTGACGGCCGCGATGGTGCGCTGCAGGCCGAGGTAGTACTCGCCGCGGACGTAGATGAAGCCGTGGGTAGAACTCATGGCCCGCGCCGCAATCAACATGCCCTCGATGAGCTGGTGAGGGTCGTCCTCGAGGATGTAGCGGTCCTTGAAAGAGCCCGGTTCTGACTCGTCGGCGTTGCACACGAGGTAGCGCGGCCTGGCGTCGACGGGCGGCATGAACGACCATTTGACGCCGGTGGGGAAGCCAGCGCCGCCGCGGCCGCGCAGCCCCGAGGCCTTAATCTCGTCGACGACCTGGGCCGGCGTCATCACGGTAATGGCCTTCCTGGCCGCCTCGTAGCCACCGTGGGAGCGGTAGAAGTCGAGCGTGTGGGCGCCCTCGACGCCGACGTAGCGGTACAT
>DASROV010000099.1:0-5346 GCA_035646755.1 Trueperaceae bacterium
ATGTCGAGCAGCTTCTCGGGGTCGAGCCCGCGCTTCTCGGCCAGACGCAGGGCCCACATCGACCCGACGAGCACGCCGGCGGCGATGAGCAGGCCGTACCAGCGCACCGCAAGCGGACCTAACTGCACGAAGATCGGATCCATCACTAGCTCCTTTGACGTCCCGTGGGGCCGCCGTCAGCCACCGAAGAAGCGCGGGAAGACGACGACACCAATGACTACCATGATGATGAGCTTGGCCACGGTGCCTCCGAGGGTGCCGACGAAAGCGCCCACCCCCGAGCGCACCGCCGCAGGCAGCTCGCGGCCGACAAGCAGCTCGGCCGCCACGGCACCGACAAGCGCACCGATGAGGAAACCGAACGGAGGCAGCACGAAGAGGCCGATGAACGAGCCGATTATGCCGCCCCAGGTGCCGGCCCGGCCAGCGCCGTAGACCCTCGATCCGAGGTAGGTGCCGGCGACGTCGACGAGTTGGGAGAGCACGGTGAGCACACCGACGTAGATGAGCGGCTCGGCGCCGAAGCGGCCGAAACCCATCATCAGCGCCGCCAGGAAGGCGCCCAAGAGCGCGATGGGCGTGCCGGGCAACACCGGCACGACGACGCCGGCAAGCGCCACGACGTAGCTGATGAGGAACACGGCGAATGCCAGTACGTCGATCATCTAAGCGGCCATCTAGCTATCCAGTAGGTCCTTCGCCTGTGCGCTCAGTCGTGCCAGGCCTGCGGGGCATTCGACTCTTCGCCGCGGATGACGTCGACGGCATGCGGCAAGGTCTCGAGCAGCGCCGTAAGCGACTCCGCCGCCCCAGCCGGACTGCCGGGAAGGTTGACGATGAGCGTGCTCCTGCGCACGCCCGCCACCCCCCTCGACAACGCCGCCTGCTTGTTCTTCACCACGCCAGCGGCACGCATGAGCTCGGCCAGCCCAGGAACGCGCCTCTCGATCACCTCTTCGGTGGCCTCCGGTGTGCGGTCCTTGCGGGAGAGTCCAGTGCCGCCGGTGGTTAGCACCAGGTCGACGCCCTCGGAGTCCGACCACAGCCGTAGCTTGGCCCTTATCAAGGCTTGCTCGTCTGGCACCACTTGGTAGTCGACCTCGACGAAGGGCCCGTTCTTCAGCACCTGCCTAATGGCCTGCGCCGAGCCGTCCTCACGCTCGCCGGCCGCACCCTTGTCCGACACGGTCAGGATGGCGGTTCTCACCATGGCGGCACTTTACCCGTTGTCGTGCGTTCTGGCACGCGATGTCGGCCACAGCCGCGTTTGGGCGCGGTAACCTGACCGCGCTAGCGGCGGCGCGCCGCGTCGCCGCGGAGGTATGCGTTGAAGATCCATGAGTACCAGGCCAAGGAGCTGTTCGCTCGCTACGGCATCGCGGTGCCGATCGGGCGGGTGGCGCAGAGCGTCGACGAGGCGGTGGCGGCGGTGCGTGGCATCGTCGAGGAGAGCGGTAACCCCGTAGTCGTGATCAAGGCCCAGATCCACGCGGGCGGCCGCGGCAAGGGCCGCTTCAAGGAGCACGCCCAGCTGGGCGGCGTAAACGTCGTCACAGCCGGCATCGAGAGCGGCATCGAGGGCGGCGTCAAGGCGACCGAGGAGCGCGTGAGGGAGCTCGCCAAGCAGATGCTCGGCTCGACCCTGGTCACGGTGCAGACCGGTCCAGAAGGCAAGCAAGTCAACCGGCTCTACGTCGAGCAAGGGATAGACATCGAGCGCGAGCTCTACTTGTCGGTGGTACTCGATCGCTCAGCGTCGCGCAACGTAGTGATGGCGTCGACGGCGGGCGGCATGGACATCGAGCAGGTCGCCGAGGAGACTCCTGAGAAGATCATCCGGCAGCTTATCGACCCTGCCATCGGCCTCGCCGACTTCCAGGCGCGCGCCCTGGCGTTCGGCCTCGGCCTGAAAGGCGACGCCCACCGCAACGGCAGCCGCTTCATCAAGACGCTGGCCAACGCCGTGGTTGAACTCGACACCGACATGGTGGAGATAAACCCGCTGGTAGTTACCAAGAGCGGCCAGGTGATGGCGCTAGACGGCAAGGTAAGCTTCGACAGCAACGCGCTGTTCCGCCATCCCGACATCGTCGCCATGCGTGACCTTAGCGAGGAGAACGCGGCCGAGGTCGAGGCCAGCCGGTTCGGCCTCAGCTTCATCAAGCTCGACGGCAACATCGGCTGCCTAGTGAACGGCGCCGGTCTGGCGATGGCCACCATGGACACCATCAAGCAGGTCGGCGGGCAGCCGGCCAACTTCCTCGACGTCGGCGGCGGCGCCTCCGAAGAGAACGTCACTGCGGCGTTCAAGATCATCACCAGCGACCCGAACGTGAAGGGCATCTTCGTCAACATCTTCGGCGGCATCATGAAGTGCGACACCATCGCCAACGGCGTGGTCGCCGCCGTCAAGCAGGTCGGTCTCGAGGTGCCCCTGGTGGTACGGCTGGAAGGCACCAACGTGGCGCTCGGCAAGAAGATTATCGACGAATCGGGTTTGAACGTCGTCAGCGCGAGCGGCATGCGCGACGGCGCCCGCAAGATCGTGGAGCTGGCCGGCGGTGCGGCGTGAGCGTCCTCGTTGGTCGTGACACGCGGCTGCTGGTTCAGGGCCTTGGCGACGCCGGCAAGTTCCACACCGACAAGGCCATCGCCTACGGCACCGAGGTCGTCGGCGCGGTGAGGCCGGGCAAGGGCGGCGAGAGCGTCCGGTTCGCGGGCGACGCCGACGCCAGCGGCGTGCCGGGCAGGCAGAATCGTTACGACGTCGAGGTGCCGAGCTTCAATACCGTGAGGGACGCCGTCGAGGCGACGGGCGCCAACGCCACGGTCATCTACGTGCCGCCGCCGTTCGCCGCCGACGCGATAATGGAGGCCGCGCACGCCGGGATCGAGCTGATCGTGGCGATAACCGAGGGCATCCCAATCATGGACATGGTGCGCGTCAAGCGCTACCTGCAGGGCAAGGCCTCAAGGCTCATCGGCCCCAACTGCCCGGGCCTCACCGCCCCGCAGGAGTGCAAGATCGGCATCATGCCCGGTTACATCCACAAACCCGGAAAGGCCGGCGTGGTGAGTCGCTCAGGCACGCTCACCTACGAGGGCGTCAAGCAGCTAAGCGACAACGGTCTCGGCCAGACCTGCGCCGTCGGCATCGGCGGCGACCCGGTCAACGGCACCAACTTCATCGACGTGCTCGAGCTGTTCAACGACGACGTCGCCACGGAGGCCGTGCTGATGATCGGCGAGATCGGCGGCGCGGCCGAGGAGGAGGCGGCGGCCTGGATCAAGGTGAACATGCGCAAGCCGGTGGCGGCCTTCATCGCTGGCACCACCGCGCCTCCGGGCAAGCGCATGGGCCACGCCGGCGCGATCATCTCCGGTGGCAAGGGCACGGCCGAGGAGAAGATCGCCGCGCTCGAAGCGGCCGGTGTGATCGTCGCCCAGACCCCGTCTGATCTCGGCGCCGCCGTCCTCGAAGCCATCGACCGCTGGGCCTGACGCCCACGACCAGGGCCGCGGGGCCCGTGCCGTACCGCGGCCGCTTCGCACCCTCACCCAGCGGCTGGCTGCACCTCGGCAACGCCCGCACGGCGCTGTTCGCCTGGGCCCGGGCGCGTCTCGCCGGGGGCGAGTTCATCGTCCGCGTCGACAACCTCGACGACGCCCGCGCGAAGCCCGAAGCCGTGATGGGCAACCTCGCCGAACTCCGCTGGCTCGGCCTCGATTGGGACGAAGGCCCCGACGTCGGCGGCGCCGCTGGACCCTACCTGCAGAGCGAGCGCGGCCAGCGCTACGCCGAGGCGCTCGGGCGCTTGGCGGCCGGCGGTCACCTGGCCGAGTCCTTCCTGTCGAGGCGGGAGGTGGCCGAGCTCGCCGGCGGAAGCGAGACGGCTGGTGAGGGACTTGACGAGGGCGAAGCGGGGCCGGGCCCGGTATACGGGTCGTCGCACCGCCGGCTCAACGTCACACTAGCCGCGTCGCGACGAGCGACAGGGCGCCGGCCGAGCCTGAGGTTCCTCGTGCCAGCAGGTGCCGTAACGTTCGAGGACGCCGTTGCCGGGCCGCAGGCGTTCGACGCCGAGCGTGACGTCGGCGGTTTCGTCGTGCGCCGCGCCGACGGACAGATCGCCTACCACCTGGCGGTCGTCGTCGACGACGCGGCCATGGGCATCACCGAAGTGGCTCGCGGCGCCGACCTGCTCTCCAGCAGCGCAGCGCAGCTGTTGCTCTACCGGGCACTGAACCTGCCCGAGCCCCGGTTCGCCCACGTCGGACTGTTGCTCGACGCACACGGCCAGAAGCTCTCGAAGCGTCATGGCGCCGCCTCGCTTCACGAGCTAGAGCGCGCCGGCGTCGAGCCGACGCGCGTGCTTGGCCTGCTGGCGCGCTCCCTCGGTTGGCTGCCCGAAGCGCGTGAGATCACCGCCGAAGAGGTACTGGGGCTGCTGGCACGCTCCGCCGGCGCGGCAGCCGCGGCAAGCGAGGCGAGCTCGGCGAGCTGGGCCGGCGCGGCCGGCGCGTTGGGCACGTTGGGCGCGTTGGGCGCTGTGGCCGCGGAAGACGTTCACGACGAGTCACACAACCTCGCGAGGCCATACCGCTTGAGCGCGGCCGAACTCGCCTGGCTGGGCCTCTCGCCGCCATAGGCCGGCCGACACCGGTGCCGGCGAACCGCGAGCACGTATCCTTGGTTTCGAGCCCATGACCAGAACCCCGACTTACAGCTCCAACGACCCGTCCGCTGATCAGCACGCTGCTAACCTGCCTGACTTTCCCCTTCCTGACGAGCGGGGGCGCTTCGGGCGTTTCGGGGGGCGTTACGTTCCCGAGACGCTAATCCCCGCGCTCGACAAGCTGACGGCGAGCTACCTCGCCGCCAAGGCCGATCCGGCCTTCGTGCGCGAGTTCCGCACCGCGCTCAGTGAGCACGTCGGCCGACCGTCGCTGCTCTACCGTGCCGACAACCTCTCGAAGCACCTGGGCGGCGCAACCATCTACCTCAAGCGCGAAGACCTCAACCACACCGGCGCGCACAAGATCAACAACACCATCGGCCAGGCGCTGCTGGCCAAGCGCATGGGCGCAAAGCGCGTAATCGCCGAGACCGGCGCCGGTCAGCACGGGGTCGCTACCGCTACCGCCGCTGCGCTCTACGGACTTAACTGCGTGGTGTACATGGGCGAAGAGGACGTGAGGCGTCAGGCCCTCAACGTCTACCGCATGCAGCTGCTCGGCGCCGAGGTGGTCAGCGTCAGCAGCGGCACCAGGACCTTGAAGGACGCCACCAACGAGGCCATCCGCGACTGGGTGACCAACGTGCGCGACACCTACTACATCATCGGC
>DASROV010000100.1:0-2631 GCA_035646755.1 Trueperaceae bacterium
CCCCTTGCGGGTCGGGCCGACCATCGTCTGCGGGGCGAGCGCGGTGAGGACCCTTTCGGCCTACGTTGGGCTGGGTAGTACTTCCAGCTGCGGCCGCTGCTGAGCTATCGGCCCTTCACCATGACCTCGCGGCTCAGAGCCATTTCGTAGTCCACATGGCCATGACTGGATCCCACCGGTCATTAACAGCACTACCCTGGAGTATTGGATCTATCAGCGCCGCGGCTAGTACGTGGCCGGCCGAGATCTCCGGGGAGATTCCTACGTCTCCGGCAAGTCTGCCGTATGGGGTGGACCACTCTCGAGGTGGGGTGGGGAGCCTCTCGGGAACCGGGTGCAGGTCGCGACCGTGAAACGTCGCCACTATGCTGTGTGACAAGCTGTCGCCGTCAAGGTTGAACGACTCGGCTATCAAGACCATATCGACTAGGTCTTTCACTCTAGTGTTGGGTCTGCCCACGGGAAGCGTACGTGTGTATGCGTGAATCTTCTCGGCTAGGTGACGCTCGAGTGGGATGGCTTTGATCTTCGTGGGTTGAATCTGGGCGAACTCGAGAAGGTTGCCCGAAACGAGGGTGTCTGCTCCCTCGTAAGCGGTGTTGTCGAAGCCGCAATCGACGACGAAGCGGTCAAACGTCCGCCCCGCCAGCTCCGCTTTGACCCTGAACCGATGGCTCCCTCCGAAGCGGTCCTCAGGGGCCGAATCGCGTTCCATCTGGAAATTGAAGTGGTCGCCGGCGTCGAATTGGGCCGCGTCAAGTAGAGCATCGAGCAGCTCCTCCTTCTCGGCTAGCCAGGCGATGTCGATATCCTTGGTCGATCGCGCGCGGTCATTGAGGCGTAGTTCGAGGGCGAAGCCGCCTTTGAGTAACCAGCTGTCGGCATTGACGGCGACCATTCGGGCAAGAAGGCGTTCAAAGGCGACCACCTTCCTGGCGCGAGCCAACAGTGCTGGCTGACCCCTGTAGGTCGTGTTGAGCCTCTGTTCAAGTCCCTGTCGAAATGAGGCGGCATCCCGGTATCTCATGCGGGGTCCCGTGCAAGGGCCGCTTCCATTGAGCGCCGTACTTTGCGTGAGGTGGCCTCGGCAGCCAGGCGAAGTCGCCGCGGCGTAGTCAGCCCGCGCTCGAGGGCTTGGTGAATCGCCATCTCTATCTGCTCGGGTTGTTCACCGCTCGAGAGCGCGTCGATGACGGTTCGCTCTACCGATGTGACCGGGAGCCCGTCGATGGCCCGGAGTTGGTCGGCGGTCGGGAACGACCCGACAGTGTGTAGTCGAACGCCAGGGCGGCGCCTTTGGCCGCGCCTCTTGCGAGGCAGTGACAGGTGAACCTCCGTGGGGATGACATCTGATAGCTCGTGTAGCTCTAGCGCGCTGGCGTGTGAGACGACGGCACCGGTGTGTCTCAGTGGCAGCCAAGCCGCCATGATGTGTTCGTTCCGGCTGGCGGGGAAGTGCCGTAGCCGGTAAAGGCCTGTGGCAACCCGTTCGAAGCGACCTCTTGGGCGCGCGTGGTGACTGAGCGTCGTGCGCGACATTCCTGCTTCGAGTGCCTGGTCGGCCGTGAAATAGCCGGATTGTGCTTCCGCCTTCCGGTAGAGATCTTCGGCTACAAGGTTGTCCGACATATGACCCATAGGATAGCTCAGATGTCGGACGGGGTTGAAGAGCCGCGACACCTCCAACGCCCCAGGGATCGCCACCGTCTCGCGCGTCCTCAACGAGGAGCGTGACGTCTCTGCCGCCACCAGGCAGCGGGTGCTCGACGAGCGGCTCGAAGGCTTCCGGGAGGCGCTCGACGAGCACGGCGTGGCGCTGCTGGCGACAGGCATCGCTGCCGGCGGTGACAGCTGGGACGGGGGCTACTTCGCCATGCAACGCATCCTCGCCAGCGGCCTGGTTCCCGACGGCGTGCTTGCGGCCAACGACCCCGCCGCCCTGTCGGCGTACCGGGCGCTGCACCAGGCCGGCCTGCGCGTGCCCGACGACGTCAAGGTCATCGGCTTCGACGACATCCACCTGGCCGCCCAGGCCGAGCCGCCGCTCACCACCATCCGCGTCGAGAAGCAGGAGCTGGGTCGACTCGGCGCGCGGCGACTGCTGGGCTGCTCCGGTAGAGCGAGTCAAGAGCGTCAAGGGGTTCAAGGTAGGCGGTCGGGGGCGTCATGCCTACAGCACTACCCTTAACAGGTCGCGCACTGAGCGGGGGTCCGGAGGCGCCTGCTACACGCTAGGCTTGAACATGCCTCAGACCGAGCAGATCTTCACCGCGCGCCTGCAGCTTGACGTCTCGTTGCGCTACCTGCTTTATCTGCCCGACGACTACCAGGAGCGCAGCGATTGGCCCCTCATCGTCTTCCTACACGGCTCGGGCGAGCGGGGCGACGACCTCGCCTTGGTCCGCAACCATGGATTGCCGCGGCTGCTGGGGGACGGGCTAACTCTGCCCGCAGTAGTGTTGTCGCCGCAATGTCCAGCGGGCCAACTGTGGACGCGGCAGTTGTCTGCCGTCCGGGCACTGATCGAGCGGGTGGCGACGGACCATTCGGTGGACCGCGATCGTTTCGTCGTGACCGGCCTAAGTCTCGGGGGCGCCGGCGCGTACGAGCTGGCCAGCGCCTTTCCGGGGC
>DASROV010000101.1:0-2490 GCA_035646755.1 Trueperaceae bacterium
CTTCCAGGAGCCGGCGCCGACCGTATCGAGACCGACCTGGCGATAACCCGCGACGACGTCATCGTGCTTATGCACGACCGCAGCCTCGACCGCACGACGGACGGCCGCGGCCGCGTTCAATCGTACGAATACGAGAGGATCAGCCAGCTCGACGCCGGCTCCTGGAAGGGCGAGGAGTTCGCGGGCGAGCGCGTGCCGACGCTGCGCGAAGCGCTCGAGGCGGTGGACGGGCGCGCGGTTCTCAACCTCGAGTTGAAGACGGGCAGCAGCCCCACTTCGGTGAACGAGCGCATCTACGACGGCATGATCGCCCTGGTACGCGAGTACGACGCGTTCGACTGGGTAGTCGTGTCGTCGTTCGATGCCCTGGCGCTGACGGCCGTGCGCGAACGCGAGCCCGACCTAAGGCTGCTGCTGCTCGACTACGACCCGCCATCGACCAACGACAAGCTTGCGCTGGCCATCGACTTCGGGTTCTGGGCATGGTCGCCGAGCGCCGAGTACATCAGCGAGGAGCGTGTCTGGCGAGCCAAGGAGGCGGGCATGAGCGTTCACGTCGGTGCGTCACCCAGCTCCAATTTGGCCGCCTACGCCGAGTGGGGCGTCGACGGCGTGTCGAACAACGACCCGTCGATTCTGGTATCGGCGCTTGAACGCGCGGGCCTGCGCCCGGAGGGCGGTTGCCTCGAGAGCGCTGGCGGGCCGCCGGCCTAGACGCTTGCGCCGCCTACCGATCACATGCTTGAGAAGTACGGCTGGCGTAGGACCCAGGTTGACGGCCTCGGCGACGGCAACTTCACGGTCATCCGCGGTGCGGAGTTGCACGGCCCCGGCCTGACTGGACCAGAAAGCATCTGGCACATCGTCGCGGTGGGCCTGCCTTTCGACTTCGGGCGCAACCGCGACGGTGAGACCGGACCGCAACTCGCACCGGCCCTGCGATAGACGACGTGCGCCTCGATGGCCGCTACCTGCAGGTGGCCTGCTCGCCGGTGGCGCGCGTCTACCTCAGCGGCCGCGGCCGACATGCCAACCGCGTAAGCGGACGTGGCATGACGCGCGCGAAACTGCCGGTCGACGGGCTCCAGGGTAGCCGACTGCGGTTGACCGTGATAGACGCCGCCGGCAACCGCGCCTGGACCAACCCGTTCGAGGTCTGAGCGCGACCGCGCAGGTCTCTTTGGCTCCCGCCCCAGCGACCGATCGCGAGAAAGTATCCTGTGCGGACATGCCTAGCGACCGCCCGCACTTCATCGTCCGCTCGCACGACCCGCTGAACGGCGGTCCCGACCACACCGTACTCGGACGTGAGTTCATCACGCCCAACGACCTGTTCTTCGTCAGGAACCACGGCAACGTGCCCGAGGTCGACGCCGCCAACTACCGGCTGAACGTCGGTGGCATGCTCGGCTGCCCGGTGAGCTACTCGCTCGACGACCTTGCGCAGCGCTTCGAGCGCGTCGAGGTCATCTCGACGCTGGCCTGCGCTGGGCAGAGGCGTCAGGAGATGGCTGCCATGAAGCCGATCCCGGGAGAGTTGCCGTGGGGCGCAGAAGCCGTGAGCACCGCGGTGTGGAGCGGCTGGCGACTGAAGGACGTGCTGGCGGCTAGCAAGCCGGACGGCGGGGCGAGGCACGTCGCGTTCGAGGGGCTCGACGACGTCGAACGCCGAGGCGAGCGCTTCAAGTACGGCACCTCGATCCCGCTGGAGAAGGCGCTAGGCGACGACGTCCTGCTCGCTGACCGCATGAACGGCGAACCGCTGCCGGCTGCACACGGCTTCCCGTTGCGTGTCGTCGTTCCTGGCTACATCGGGGCCCGCCAGGTCAAGTGGCTGTCCACCATCGAGCTGCGTTCGGCGTCGTCGGAGAACTACTTCCAACGCATCGCTTACCGCCGGTACCCCAGCGACATGGAGGCCGCGACCCTCGACCCCGAGCGCGGCATCGAGCTCACCGAGCTCGAGATCAACTGCGTGATCACCGAGCCGCTCGCGGGGCAGCCGGTGAGCGGCGAACACGTCACCGTCCGCGGCGTCGCCTACACCGGTGGGGACGCGCAGGTGGCGAGCGTCGAGCTGTCTAGCGACGGCGGCGCGAGCTGGCACGAAGCCCGTCTGCTGCGACCGCCCGTCGACGGCCGCTGGACCTGGCGGCAGTTCGAGGGCGAGCTGCCGCTACCTTCCGCCAACGGCGCCACCGAAGCGGCCGGCACGGTAGAGATCCTCGCGCGCGCGGGCGACACCTGCGACCAGCGCCAGCCCGCCGACGCCAGCGCCATCTGGAACTTCAAGGGGTACATGAACAACGCCTGGTGCCGGGTAAGGGTGCAGCAGACAAGTCCTTGAGGACGGGTGCATACGCCGCCTGCCAGGCCTCTTCCTCGATACTTGGTCACACAACGGTTCGACGCCACCCGAGTCGTCGAAGGCAATGACGAAGCTGCGCATCTCGGCGAGTATATTGAGAGCCCTCGTCTCGCAATCGCCCC
>DASROV010000102.1:0-4428 GCA_035646755.1 Trueperaceae bacterium
GAGACAGGGCGCCCCCACGGGCAGGCCGAACGAATCGGAGAGCAGCATGAACACACCGTCGGTGCCGGGCGAAGCGGCCCAGCCGAAGTCGTCGTTGGGGCTGAGGCCGAGCGTCGTCGTCATGTAGCCGGCGGCCCAGTCGCCCATGATGTTGAACGCCGCCTCGCCGTTTACCAGGCGGTCGGTCGCTTGCTGCCAGGCGAGTCCGGTGGCGTCCTCGTTGGCGCAGGCCATGACTTCCCCGAAAGTTTCGAAGGTCGCCACTACCTGCGGGTCGTCGAAGGCCAGTTCACCTGCCCACAGGCTCTCCCAGCCGTCCGCGCCGAGCTCGGCGAGCGCGACCGATTCCCAGAGGTGGACCTGGGTCCACGGTTCACCAACCACCAGCGGCGTAACGCCTGCTTCCTGCAACGCGGGGCAGGTCGTCGACAGGAACTCGTCCCAGTTGGTCGGCGCCTCGACGCCCCACTCCTCGAGCTTGGCTGGCATGAACCACATCACGTTCGAGCGGTGGATGTTTACGGGCACGCTCCAGATGCCGGCGTCGGTGCTGATGAGGTCGATGAGCCCTTGCGGGTAGTCTTCCAGCCAACCCTGCTCCTCGAACAACGAGGTGAGGTCTTCCATGCGATCGGCCGTAACCCAGGTCCCTATGAGTTCCTGACCGGCGTGCACCTGGAAGGAGTCGGGCGGATCGCCGCCGAGCATCCGCGTCTTGAGCACGGCCCGCGCGTTCACGCCGGCGCCGCCGGTGACCGTAGCGTTTATCACTTCGGTTTCGGGATACTGCTCCTCGTAAAGGTCGATAAGCTCCTCGAGCGCAGGCCCTTCGTCACCGGCCCACCACGAGAAGATCTCAAGCTGGTTGTCCTGTGCGGCTGCCACTGTGAATGCTGCCAGTACGAAGAACGACGCCAAAAGTAGCGCTAGAAACTTTCGCATGCTCTCCCCTCTCCCAAACCCTTGTCTGCTCACGTTCCACTATCGCAAAGTCTCGGACCCCATGGGGCCCCAACCACCACTGCTCGGATCTCGCTGGCTACATCGCCACCTCCTCACCACCTTGAGGCGCCGAAACGGTCTCGGGCGTCTCACCGGCAAGGAACAACCACGTCTCGAGGACCGTGTCGGGGTTGAGACTTAGCGAGTCGATACCCTCGTCGACCAGCCACTTGGCGAAATCGGGGTGGTCGGAAGGCCCCTGGCCGCAGATGCCGATGTACTTGCCGGCGCGCTTGCACGCCCTTATCGCCATGGCCATGAGCTCCTTCACGGCCGGGTCGCGCTCGTCGAACAGGTCGGCGACGAGACCCGAGTCACGGTCGAGCGCCAGCGTGAACTGCGTGAGGTCGTTCGAGCCGATCGAGAAGCCGTCGACGTGCTCCAGGAACTGCTGGGCGAGGATGGCGTTCGACGGCACTTCGCACATCATTATGATCTCCAGGCCGTTCTCACCGCGGCGTAGACCGTGCGCGGCCATCACCTCCAGCACCTCGAGCAACTCGCCCTCGGTGCGCACGAACGGGATCATCACCTTGACGTTCTCAAAGCCCATCTCGTCGCGCACCCTGCGCAACGCGCGGCACTCGGCGCCGAACGCCTCGGCGAACAGCTCCGAGCGGTAACGAGAAGCGCCGCGGAAGCCGATCATCGGGTTTTCCTCGCGCGGCTCGTAGGCCTGCCCGCCGACCAGGTGGGCGTACTCGTTCGACTTGAAGTCCGACAGGCGCACGATCACCGGCTGCGGCGCGAACGCCGCGGCTATGGTCGCCACGCCCTCCTTTATCTTCTCCTCGTAGAACCGCTTGGGGTCGGGGTAACCGGCCGCCCGGCGCTCGATCTCCTCGGCCACCTCAGCCGGCACCTCGGGGTAGTCGATGAGCGCGTTGGGATGCACGCCCACGGCGTTGTTGATGATGAACTCGAGCCGCGCCAGGCCCACCCCGTGGTTCGGCAGCGAGGCGAAGCCGAACGCCCGGTCAGGAGAGGCGACGTTCATCATCACCTTCACCGGCAGCGCGGGCATCGCGTCGAGCTCGATGCTCTGCACGTCGAAGTCGAGCTCGCCGTCATACACCTTGCCCTCGTCGCCCTCCGCGCAGCTGACGGTAACTATCGCCCCATCGCGGAGGATGGCGCTGCCCTGCCCCGTGCCGACCACGGCCGGGACGCCGAGCTCGCGGGCGATTATCGCGGCGTGGCAGGTGCGGCCGCCACGGTCGGTGACTATTGCCGCTGCGCGCTTCATTACCGGCTCCCAGTCAGGGTCGGTCATGTCGGTGACGAGCACGTCGCCCTCACGAACCCGGTCCATCTCGGCCGCCCGCTCGATCACCCTCACCTTGCCGCTGGCGATTCGCGAGCCGACCGCCCGGCCGGTGATGAGCAGCGCGCCGTCGCCGCGCATGCGGAAGCGCTCGAGCACGCGGCCGGAGCGACTCTGCACGGTCTCGGGCCTGGCCTGGACGATGTAGATCTGGCCGTCCTCGCCGTCCTTCACCCACTCGACGTCCATCGGTCGGCCGTAGTGATCCTCGATGGCCAGCGCCTGCCTGCCGAGCTCGGCCAGGTCGAGGTCGCTGAGAGCGAAGCGCCGCCGGTCGGCCTCAGGAACCGGCACGGTGACGACGCCGCCGCCTTCGGCATAGATCATCTTCTCGGCCTTCGAGCCGAGGCGACGCTCGAGGATGGCCGGTCGGCCGGCCCTTAGCGCGCTCTTCGCGAGGTAAGCCTCATCGGGGTTGACGGCTCCCTGAACGAGCAACTCGCCGAGGCCGTAGGTCGCGGTGACGAAGATGGCGCCCGAGAAGCCCGATTCGGTGTCGATGGTGAACGCCACGCCGCTCGCTCCCAGGTCGGCCCTGGCCATGCGTTGGACGCCCGCCGAGAGTGCTACCTCGCCATGGTCGAAACCTTGGTGAAGGCGGTAGGAGATCGCGCGATCGGTGAACAACGAGGTGAACACCTTGCGCACCGCGTCGACGACGGCGTCGATGCCCGTTACGTTGAGGAAGGTGTCCTGTTGGCCGGCGAACGAGGCCTCGGGGAGGTCCTCGGCAGTCGCCGAGGACCGCACGGCCACGGCCGGCTCGGAGCCATCATTACTGCGGAGCGTTTCGTAGGC
Source organism: Trueperaceae bacterium (assembly GCA_035646755.1). Classification (GTDB taxonomy): domain Bacteria; phylum Deinococcota; class Deinococci; order Deinococcales; family Trueperaceae; genus DASRWD01. The sequence continues at coordinate 3,125 of DASROV010000102.1, forward strand.
TGCCTTCAGCTCGTTAAGCAGCGCGTCGGGGAGGGAGGTGTCCATCACCGCGCGGCGTATCTCCCGCCCGCGCTCGGCCAACAGGGTGACGTCGTTACCGTCGACGTCGGCCAGCAGCGCGGCCACGCGTTCGCCGAGGCCGCCCTGGGCCAGGAAGTCACGGTAGGCCTGCGCGGTGGTGGCGAAGCCTGGCGGCACTTTCACGCCGGCGTCTTCGAGGTTGGCGATCATCTCACCGATGGAGGCGTTCTTCCCGCCCACAAGTCCAACGTCGTCCATGCCAACGGATCCGAATTCGATGATGTAATCCACGAGCATCCTCCGGCTAGGGCTGGCAGTCGTCAAGTCAGCTAACGGGCCCCTAGCGTAGCGCGGCGAATATGCTCTTCATGAGGTCGGTGTAACCATGGCGGACAACCACAGTTCGGAGACACCGGTTCACGAGGTCGCGGCCCGCCGCGTGTACTTCGTCTCGGACCACACCGGCGTGACCGCCGAGGTGCTCGGGCATAGCCTGCTTGCGCGATTCGATAATCTTGACATCGACACGGGCACGCGCCCGTTCGTCAACACCGCCGAGCGGGCCGAGGCGCTGGTGCAGGAGTTCGAGTCCCTTGCCATACCGCCGATAGTGTTCAGCACCATCACCGATCCCGAACTGCGGAGCATCATCTCGTCACGTGCCGAGGTTCATCTCGACCTGTTCGAGCCGTTCATGACAAAGCTCGAGCAGGTTTTCGGACGGCAAGCGGCGTCACGCGTGGGGGCCGCTCACGGCATCAGGGACCTGGCGCGCTATCAGGCGCGCATCGACGCCGTGGAGTTCGCTCTCACCACCGACGACGGCTCGAACACCAAGCGCTACGGCAACTCCGAGGTGATCATGGTCGGGGTATCCCGCGTCGGCAAGAGCCCGACGTGCCTGTACCTGGCGATGCAGTACGGCGTCCGCGCGTCGAACTACCCTTTGGCCGAGGACGATTTCGAGCGTAGCGGCCTGCCGGCGCCGCTTGCGCCTTACCGAGCGAAGCTGTTCGGCCTGACCATCGACCCGCGGCGGTTGCAGGACCTGCGGGCCAAACGCAGCCCGGGCACGACCTACGCCTCACCGGAGCGATGCGAGTACGAGGTGAGCAAAGCCCAGCGCCTGCTCAGACGCCACAACGTGCCGTTCCTCGACGTCACCAACGTCAGCGTCGAAGAGTTGGCGTCCCAGGTGTTGCTGCGCGCCGACCTTGCCAGGCACCGCTAGAGTTTCCTTGGGGCCGCGACGGACTTCCGCGTGGCGACGCCACAAAGTAAGC
>DASROV010000103.1:0-7217 GCA_035646755.1 Trueperaceae bacterium
CCCGTCGTCTACCTGCTGTCGTTCGTGTTGGAGGAGGCGAGGTTGGGGCAGCGAGTGGTGAGGCTATTCACCGCGGGCATGCTCGGCATCGCCATCGTTTACGCGGCTCCCGGAGCTCTTGTCGGTGAAGTCGACTGGGGCGTCGTCTACGCGTTGATCGAGTTGAACTTGGCGAACACCGTGTTCCTGGCTCTTACGTCGGCGTTCATCCGTTTCAAGGAGAGCCACACGCGCACCCAGGCCCGCATGGAATGAGGCCGAGAGGCACGCGTACCACGACGCGCTTACTGGGCTTGCCAATCGGATACGACTGGACCACGAACTGGAAATGCGCCTTCAGAGCGCGAGCGCGAGCTCGGGACGTGTCGCCGTGCTGTATCTAGATGTAGACGGCTTCAAGGTCGTGAACGACACCCTGGGCCACGAGGCCGGCGACGAACTTCTTCGCTCCGTCTCACGACGCTTGCAGCAAGAGCTTCGTGCCGGTGACCTCATGGCGCGGATGAGCGGTGATGAGTTCGTCATCGTGCTCGACGATGTCGACAGTCCGCAGGCCGCGATGTTCACTGCCCGAAAACTCCAGGCAGCACTCGTCACGCCCATCGAGCTTCAGGGATTTTCGCACCACGTTAGCGCCAGCATCGGGATCTGCCTCTACCCCGACGACGCTCCGGACGGCCCGACGCTACTCCGCCATGCGGACTCCGCCATGTACCGTGTCAAGCGCTCGGGTAAGAACGGCATCCAACGCTATCGCGACGATTCGGACGCTCAGGTGGAGCGCCAGAGGAACCTCGAGCGCGAGTTGAGGACGGCGCTAAGCACCGGTAAGGAACAGCTCTCGCTGGTGTACCAGTCGATTCACGATCTTGACTCTGGAGAGCTCAAGAAGGTAGAAGCCCTAGCTCGCTGGCACCACCCCAAATGGGGTCACGTGCCGCCTCATGAGTTCATTCCGATCGCCGAGCGTAGCGGGCTGATCGTCTCTTTAGGCGAGTGGGTCCTGCGCGAGGCCTGTGCTCAGTCGAAGGCGTGGGAGGCGATGTCTGGGCACGGCGTGATCGTCTCCGTCAACGTCTCGGCGATGCAGTTCGCCCATCCGGGCTTCTTCCGCACGGTCAAGGCCGCACTGGAGGACAACGCGCTCCTGCCCGAGCTGCTCGAGATCGAGCTAACCGAGGGCGTTGTCATGCATGGGGTCGACCATGTGACGGAAACCCTCAAGCGTCTGCAGCGGCTAGGGGTGAGCATCGCGATAGACGACTTCGGGACCGGCTACTCGTCCTTCGCCTACCTACGTGACCTGCCGATCGATACCGTGAAGATCGACCGCAGCTTCGTCAAGGACCTCGGCTCGCCGCTTCACGCCCCACAGTTCGCCCTCGCGCTGGTCGAGGCCATCACCCACGTGGCAAAACACCTCGACCTCGCGATCGTGGCGGAGGGCATAGAGACCGAGGCGCAGCGTCAGGTCCTACGCGACCTCGGTTGCCATCTCGGCCAGGGCTACCTGTTCTCCAAACCGCTACCGCCGGCGGAGATGCGACCGTTCTTGCGTCTACCCCCGGTCGAGGAGCGTCTCGTGCGCGACACCCTCGTCAACTGAACGAAGCCACAGCGTCATCGCTGCTACTGGCCGCTCGCCCGCCCACGCCTCACAGCGGTAACGTTGCGCGCCTAGCGTATCCGGACCGTCAACTAGCCCATCACCCTGGCCATCACCCTGCCCAACACCCTGCCCAACACGAGCGGCGCGGAAGAGGGCTCGCTCTCCCGCCCAGACGAGGTCGCTTGCTTCGACCTCGCCGCGCACGACCCGGAACGAACCACCGTGTACGCGCCCCGCAAGGTAAGACAGCTGACCCATGAGCACGGCCACTGGTAGCGCCGGGAAGCCTTCGAAGTGTCCCTCGCACGCGTTTACCTGCACCGCCTCGACGACCTGCTCGGCGCAGTCCGTCGTCCCGTGCCAAGCGGTAGACAGCAGTGATCCATATGGACTGGGCGCGAAGGGCGTTGACTTCCCGCGGATCCTGAATAGCCGTTCGAAAGCCGAGTCGGTGAGGACCGTGTAGTCGATCTCGAAGGACGCGAGCGGGAACCCACCCGCCGCCGCCTGTACCGCAGCGCGACCCGAACGCTTGTCGAGCTCGAGCATGCGGCCGCTGAAGCGGACCGGCGTCCCGTACGGCGCATCGTTGGGCGTGTAGCGACACTCGGCTCGCCGCGCCAGGTAGTAGCGGCGACGATCGTCGCTTTGGTGAGTAGCCGCGACTGAGAGGCCGACGATCGCAGCGTGCCGTCCGAGTTCGGCAGCCGGCATCGGACCGACCTCCAGGAAACCGGGGGACTCGGCCACCGCGGTCGCGTGAAGCTCGAGCCCTTACGAGGGAGAGGTCGGTAAGCGCGAAGTAGGGCGGTCGAATGCCGATCCGCGGCAGCAGAACCGGCGCTGCGACACGGCTTGCCTGCCCCTCGACATAAGGCCACCGGGAGATCATCGTCGACCCACTATCCCTAGCTCCCAACCTGCAATGACCGACTGCTTGAGCTTCTTCCCCACTATCACGCCGAACCCCTCACTCTCGTCGTCATATTCGCATAACACTACAGTCAGAAACAGATAGGACCCCCGCGTTTGGGCGGGGGTCCTGGGTTGGTAGGCGCGGGCAGGATTGAACTGCCGACCTCTACAGTGTCAATGTAGCGCTCTCCCACTGAGCTACGCGCCTGTGCCGTCTTCTCCCCCTAGCCTTGGCTGCTAGCGCCTCTGGGAGAAGGGTGGAGGCGCCGACCGGATTCGAACCGGTGAATCGAGGTTTTGCAGACCTCTGCCTTACCACTTGGCTACGGCGCCAAGGCAACGGAGTTTACCACGCGCGAGCGAAACGGTGTCAACGAGATATCGACGCCAGGTCTTGTGGTTCCGGAGTCTTGCAACGGCAGTGGTGGTACTATGTATGGCATGACTCGGAAGACGACAGTTTACCTACCTGAGAATCTCAAGAGAGCTCTGGAGAACGAAGCTCGTAGGACGGGACGCTCCGAGGCGGAGGTCATCCGCTCTGCGATCACGAAGGAGGTTGGACGGCCTCTACCTACCGTTGGACTCTATGAAGGCGAACCGATCGCCGATCGGGCAGATGTACATCTGACTGGGTTCGGCGAACGTTGATCATCGTCGATACTTCGGCCCTGCTGGCCCTCTTCAATCGGTCAGAACCGGCGCACGACCGCGTAGCGCAGGCAGTGATGGGGGTTTCGGAGTCGTTCGTCGTCTCTCCGTACGTCATAGCCGAGGTCGATTACCTTGTCGCCACTCGCCATGGGCTCGAAGCAGAGCTTGTAGTGCTAGCCGAACTCGCTAGCGGGGCGTGGTCATTGGCGCACTTCGAGGCTGCTGATATCGAGACCGCGCTAGGCGTCGTCGACCGCTACCGTGGCCTCGACATAGGACTGGCCGATGCGTCGATCGTGGTATTGGCGGAGCGTTTTAGTACTCGCCAAATCCTCACGCTCGATTACCGTCATTTCGACGTATTGAGGCCACTAAGTGGCGGTGCTTCGCATTGCTGCCCGAGAGGTGAGCGAAGGCACGAGAGGCTCACTTTCACGGTATTTGAGGTAGACGCAGCCGTAGGATGGATTCAAATGTCTACCACGAGAACGCTTCAACTCCCCGCGCCCACCAAGGAACTAACCGACGAACGCGCCAACCTCGCGCCGGACATCTACGAGGCGTGGCGGGAGTTCGGCAAGCAAGTCTTCGCCGCCGGGGCCCTCGACGCCAAGACCAAGCAGCTAATCGCCGTGGCAGTGGCGCACGTCACGCAGTGCCCGTACTGCATCCAGAGCCACAGCAAGCAAGCCAAGCGGGCGGGAGCGACAAACGAGGAGCTGATGGAGGCGATCTGGGTCGCGGCTGAGATGCGAGCAGGCGGCGCCTACGCGCACTCGATAGTGGCGCTCGACGCGGTTGGCGTCGGACACGACAGCGGCGCCTGAACCCCTGCGGCGGAGCGCTCTACTTCGACCGAACCGGCCCTTCGACCCGCGTTAGACTCGGGGCATGCCCGGCCCGGTAACGCGCTTCGCCCACCTTCACCAACACACCGCCTACAGCCTGCTAGACGGCGCCGCGCGCATCTCGGAGCTTGTCGCCTGGGTCAAGGAGACCTCACCTGACAGGCCGGCGGTCGCCATCACCGACCACGGCAACATGCACGGGGCGGTCGAGTTCTACAAGGCCGCAAGCAACGCCGGCGTCAAACCGATAATCGGCCTCGAGGCGTACGTTGCGCCCGGCTCGCGCTTCGAGAAGCGGCGCGGCTCGAGCAAGCTCGACGGCGGCTACTACCACCTGACGCTGCTGGCTCGCGACTTCGAGGGGTATCAGAACCTCTGTCGGCTCTCCAGCCGGGCGTACTTAGAAGGCTTCTACATGAAGCCGCGCGTCGACCGCGAGCTTCTGCGCGAGCACTCGCGGGGCGTGATCGCGCTCTCCGGCTGCCTCGGCGCCCAGATCCCGCGCGCCATCCTCGACCTCGGGCCTGACGAGGGCGAGCGGCTGTTCAAGGAACACCTCGACATCTTCGGCGAGAACTTCTTCGTCGAGCTGCAGAACCACGGCCTCGATGAGCAGCAGCGGCTCAACCCGGTCCTCAGGCACCTCGCCGACAAGTACGGCGTCGGCATGGTCGCCACCAACGACGGCCACTACGTCAAGCGCGAGGACGCGCACGCTCACGACGTGCTGCTGGCGATCCAGACCAAGGAGATGGTCGCCAACGAGAACCGCATGCGCTTCCCGTGCGACGAGTTCTACGTCAAGACCCCCACCGAGATGGCGGCCGTGATCTCCGAGCTCGACTTCCCCGGCGCCATCGACAACACCAACGCGGTCGCCGACATGGTCGAGCTCGAGCTGCCCATCGGCAGCAAACGCGTCTACCAGATGCCCGAGCTGAAGCTGCCCGAGGGGCGAACGTTGGCCGACCAACTCCGCGTGGACACCTACCGCGGCGCGATGCAGCGCTACCCGGCGTTGAGCGAGGCGGTGATGCGGGCGTACCTGGAGAGCGTGTCTGGCACAGCCGGCGCCGAGGCGGCCACCTCTTCCCTGCCTGCCGGCACCACGGCCGCTAGCGCCTCTCTCGAGCAGGTGCTGCTGGCGCTGGCGCGGGCCGGCGAGGCAAGCAAGCTCTCCGAGGCTGAGCTCGAAGCCGACGCCTCAGGCGAATACCGTCGCAAAGGTGGCTACCGCTACGCGCACCTCGACTCGTTCATAGCCTCCGGGCCCGAGTCGGCGGCCGCCGAGGTGCTTGAGCGCTGCGAGTACGAGCTCGGCATCATCATCTCCATGGGTTTCGCCGACTACTACCTCATCGTCGCCGACTTCATCAACTGGGCGAAGCGTCAGGGCATCGCCGTCGGCCCTGGCCGCGGCTCCGGAGCCGGCTCGATCGTGGCCTACTGCGTGGGCATAACCAACATCGACCCACTTCACTTCAACCTTCTCTTCGAGCGCTTCCTCAACCCCGAGCGCATCTCGATGCCCGACTTCGACATCGACTTCTCCGACGTACGCCGCGGCGAGGTGATCGAGTACGTGCGGGAGAAGTACGGCGACGATCGCGTGGCGCACATCGCGACCTTCGGGACGATGGCCTCCAAGGCCGCCGTCAAGGACGCCGCGCGGGTGCTCGACGTGCCGTACGGGGAGTCGGACAAGGTCTCGAAGCTGATCCCGGTGGTGCAGGGCCGCAGCGTGAAGATCGATGACGCGTTGCGGGACGTGCCCGAGCTCAAGCAGCTCTACGACGGCGGGGCCAGCAGCTACATCGATGTCGCCCGCTCGCTCGAGGGGCTCAACCGCCACGCCTCGATCCACGCCGCCGGTGTCGTGATCGCCCGCAACCCGGTGCAGGACCTCGCGCCGGTGTTCCGCGCCGGCGACGGGCCGGTGGTGGTCCAGTACGACATGAGTTCCGTCGAGGAGCTCGGCTTCATCAAGATGGACTTCCTGGGCCTGCGTACCCTGTCGTTCATCGAGGCCGCGGTGCGGATCGTGCGTGAGTCGCGCGGCGTCGAGCTCGACCCAAACCACTTCCCGCAGGACGACCCGGCGGTCTTCGAACTGCTCTCCCGCGGTGACGCCGCCGGCGTGTTCCAGTTCGAGTCGCCAGGCATGGTCGACACCCTCAAGAAGCTGAAGCCCAAGCGCATCCAGGACCTCATCGCGGTAACGGCGCTCTACCGACCGGGGCCCATGGAGAACATCCCGGCGTTCATAAGGCGGCACCACGGCAGCGAGAAGATCGACTACTCCGACTTCCCAGTATCGGAGCCGATGCTTTCGCCCATCCTCGAGGAGACCCAGGGCTTCCCCGTCTACCAGGAACACGTGATGGAGATCGTGCGCGCCGTGGCCGGCTACAGCCTCGGCCAGGCCGACATCATGCGCCGCGCGATGGGCAAGAAGAAGGTCGACGAGATGGAGAGGCAACGCGCCATCTTCGTCGCGGGGGCGAAGAAGAACGGCGTCGACGCGAAGGAGTCAGGCCGCATCTTCGACATGCTCGAGCGGTTCGCGAACTACGGCTTCCCCCGCGCCCATGCCGCTGCCTACGGCGTCATCTCGTACCAGACCGCCTATCTGAAGGCGCACTTCCCGGTCGAGTTCGCCGCCGCCCTGCTGACCGTCGAGCGTGGCGACTCCGACAAGATCGCGCACTACATCGCCGACGCCAGGCATCTCGGCGTCGAGGTGTTGGCGCCCGACATCAACCTCTCGCGCGCGGACTTCACCCCGGTTGGGAACGTCGTTCGCTTCGGGCTCTACGGCATCAAGAACGTCGGCGAGGGCGCCGTCGACCACATCCTCGCCGAACGCGAGCGCGGCGGGGCGTTCGTCGACCTCTTCGACTTCTGTGGCCGGATCGACAGCACGGTAGTCAACCGGCGGGCGGTGGAGTTCCTAGTGAAGGCCGGCGCCTTCGACCGGCTTACCGCGTCGGCCGACGGTGACATGCTGGCCGGCCGCGCCGCGCTCCTGGCGACGCTCGACACGGCCATCAAGTACGGCAACGCCCAACGAGAACAGCGTGCGCAAGGACAGTCGAGCCTGTTCGGCGACTCCGTGAGCGCCGCTCCTGATCTCGAGGACCCCGCTGCGGTTGACGAGCTCGAGCTCCTTCGCTACGAGAAGGAGGCGCTTG
>DASROV010000104.1:0-3170 GCA_035646755.1 Trueperaceae bacterium
GGTGGACATCGAGCGCATGGAGGTCGAGCGCGGCGGCCACTGGCGCTTCGCCGAGCACGCTGGCGGCGAGACTCACGGCTTCGAGGGCCGCTACCGCGAGGTCTCGCCCATCGAGCGGCTCTCGTACACCTTCGAGTGGGATGCGCTGCCCGGCCACACCATCGTCGACACCGCGGTGTTCAGCGACCTCGGTGACGGCCGCACCAAGGTGGAGACGACCAGCATGTTCTTCACCGAGGAGGACCGCGACGGGATGCTGCAGTCCGGCATGGAGAGCGGCCTCAAGCAGAGCTACGCCGCCCTTGACGAGCTGCTGGCCAGCCCCGGCTGACGCCAGCCTCAGCTGACTTCGGCTCGATCGGCCCCGGCTTCTTGGCGCTCGCGCAGCCAGGAGACCGGGGCCGTCGCCGGTTTAGAGACTACTCGCCTAGGACCTCGCCGAGGCGGTCGAGCTTCTGCTCCATGGCGGCGCGGCGTTCGGCGATCCAGCTCTCAGCCACCCTGAGGCCGGTCTGGTCGAGGCTGCAGGTCCGCACGCGGCCGACCTTGCGGCTCGTCACCAGCGAGGCCTGCTCGAGGACCTGCACGTGCTGCAAGACCGCGGCCAGGGTCACGCCGAGGGGTTCGGCCAACGCGCTCACCGAGGTCGGACCACGGCTCAGCCTGTCGATAATCGCCCGCCTTGTGGACTCTCCGAGCGCCTCGAAGACCTTGGCGGAATCAGGTTGGTTAAGCATGGACTTTACTATAGGTCGGCTGGGTGCTACAGTCAAGCGGTGACTTAAGTGAGGCATGGAGGATCAGGCATGCGCTACCTGTTGATCATCAGCCACGACGACGCCTTCGCTCCCAGTGACGATCTGGTCGCCGGCATCTTCGCGTGGATAGAGCGGATGCAGGCCCGCGGGCTCCGCGTCCACGGCAACCCGTTGCAGCCGGCAGATCAGGCCATCACCGTGAGGGTGCGCGGCGGCGAGACGGTAACCTCACCCGGCCCCTTCGCCGCCACGGCGGAGCAGATCAGCGCCTACGAGTTGCTCGACTGCGACTCGCTCGAGGTCGCGTTGGCGGCGGCGGCCGAGCACCCCATGGCGGCCGTCGCCACCATCGAGGTCCGGCCTGTCTGGGATGCGCTCGCCGGCAGGCCGGCAACAGCACTCACGGGAGGAGACCATGTCTAAACTACGCTTCACTATCAGCGTGTCACTTGACGGCTTCGTCGCCGGGCCCGACCAGAGCGTCGAGGAGCCGCTCGGACGGGGCGGAGAGCAGCTTCACGAGTGGGCCGTCAGGTTGCGGTCGTGGCGCCAGGCGCACGGCCTGGAGGGCGGCGCGGTAGAGGATGACGACGAGAATGACAACAAGGTGATGCGCGAGTCGATCGCCAACGTCGGCGCCACCATCATGGGCCGCAACATGTTCGGAGGCCAGCCTGGGCCGTGGGACCGCACGGAGCCGTGGCGTGGCTGGTGGGGCAAGGACCCGCCCTTCCGACACCCGGTATTCGTGCTCACTCACCACGCCAGGGAGTCGCTGGGGTTCGACAACGGCACGTCTTTCACCTTCGTCACCGACGGCATCGAGTCCGCGCTGGACCGGGCCAGGCAGGCAGCGGGAGATCAATACGTCAACATCGGAGGCGGTGCCGACGTCGCTCGGCAGTACCTGGGGGCGGACCTCATCGATGAGCTCGAACTCCACCTCGTGCCTGTACTCCTCGGCGGCGGGACCCGCCTGTTCGACGGAGCAGGTAGCGACCTCCACGGGCTCGAGAGCTCCTGCGCACGCTCACCGGCGACGGCGTAGTTCACCTTAAGCTGGCTCGCGGCCTACGCTGAGCGCACGGGCGTGACCCTCGCCGCGGCGGGGATCGAGGTTCTCCTTGTCGATGAGTTCAGCGATGGATCGGCTGCCGTCGCCGATTACGTGGCACGGCGTGCGGCGGCCGCTCGTGAGTCGCAACAGGCGGGGACGGGTCTTGCTGGTAGGCGGCGGGGAGCGGCGGGGCCGCGACTTCGAGGTGCTCGAGCATTTCGTCGCGGCCGCCGGAGGGCGCGACGCCAAGATCCTGGTGTGCGCCGCGGCGACGCGGGAGCCGAAGCCGGCTCTGCGCGAGTACTGTCAGGTGTTCAAGGAGCTGGGGGTCGCCGACGTCTGGAGCGAGGCGCTCGAAGACCGTCAGGAAGCCGAGAAGCCGGCCCTGCTCGAGCAGCTCGCGGCGTCGACGGCGGTCTACTTCACGGGCGGCGATCAATTGCGGCTGACGAGTCTGGTCGCCGGCACGTCGTTCGGCGAGAAGCTGCGCGAACGTCACAACGCCGGCGACTACGTCCTCGGCGGCACCAGTGCGGGCGCTACGGCGATGGGCAGCGTGATGATCCTCAGCGGGCCGGGAGGTGGCAGTGTGCGGCGCTCTGACGTCAAGGTGGGCGTGGGCCTCGGCTTCCTTCGTGACGCGATGGTCGACACGCACTTCAACGAACGAGGTCGCGTGCCGCGCTTCCTCACCGTCTTCGCGCAGAACTCGCAGGTGCTCGGTATCGGCATCGACGAGAACACCGGCGTCGACATCCGACTCGGCGAGGAGTTCAGGGTCATCGGCAGCGGCGCCGTCACCGTCTTCGACGGCCGCGTCAGCTACTCCAACGCGGCCGACGCCGGCGAACACGACATCATCGCGCTCTCCGGCGTCACCGTTCATGTGTTGCCGCGTGGCTACGGCTACGATCCGTCCGCTATGCAGATCCTCAAGCCGGCCTAACGGGCCGTAGCGACTCCACGCATACGCTCAGGCGTCGGGGTTCCAGTCGATCTCGACACTCTCTTCGCCGAGCTCCTCGGCGAGGCGCTCGAGCAGCTGCCGCGTGCCGGTCTCACGCATCTTCACGCCGTCGGCCCTGTCGAAGAAGGCGACCTGCTCGTGGAAGGTGAGCTTGGTGCCGCCGTCGTCGTCCCTCTCAAGGAGCACGGTCGAGAGCGAGGCCGAGAAGGGGACGCCGACGTTGGCCATCGAGTAGCCGTAGACGATCCTCTCGTCCTCGACGATGTCGAAGAAGTAGGTGTCGTTGCGGATCTCGTCGGACCTGAAGCCCTCGGTGTCGACCCTGAACGCGCCGGTCTCGTTGCCACCGACGCGGAAATCGAGCTCGTAGCTGTCGACGATGAAGCCC
>DASROV010000105.1:0-3763 GCA_035646755.1 Trueperaceae bacterium
GTCGCACAACCGACGACCAAGGACGACGCCGACCGCGAGACCCTGCCGACCCCGATGTCCGCTCCCGAGCGCGCCATCCATGAAGCTGCTGAAGCCGCCGAAGGTAGCACCGGAAGCGACATCGAGGGCGATCCGGCCGCAGCGGCCAGCGCGCCGACGACGCCAACCGCCAGCGCCGCACTTGACGAGGACGCCAGGGTCGGCAAGAAGACCGCCGCCGGCGCCGACGCCGCCATCGAGGACGCCCAAGTGGTCGAGGACGGCAACCAGGCGGCCGTTGCGGGCGCCCAACCGAAGACCGACGAAGATTCCGAGATCTACGACAGCGACACCGCAAGCGACACCGAGGAAGCCGCGCGCGAGGCCTAACGAGAGGAAGAAGATGGCCGTCACCACCGAACAGATAAAGGAGCTCCGCGCGATGACGAGCGCGGGCATGCTCGACGTCAAGAAGGCCCTTGAAGACGCCGATGGCGACCTGCAGAAGGCTGCCAACCTGCTGCGTGAGCGCGGCATCGCCAAGGCCGACAAGAAGACCGACCGCGCCGCCAACGAAGGCGTGGTGGGCACCTACGTGCATCACAACGGCAAGCTCGCGGTGCTGGTCGAGATCAACAGCGAGACCGACTTCGTCGCCCGCAACGAGGTCTTCAAGGACCTCGCGCGCAACCTCGCGATGCACGTCGCCATGGCCAACCCCAGCTACACCCGCCGTGAGGATGTGCCGGCAGAGGTGCTCGCCGCCGAGCGCGAAGCCCTGCTGCGCCAGACGATCGAGGAAGGCAAGCCCGCCAACATCGCCGAGAAGATCGTCGAAGGCCGGCTCAACAAGTTCATCTCCGAGATCGTCCTGCTCGAGCAGCCCTACCTCAAGGACGACAAGAAGACCGTCGATGACGTGGTGAAGCAGGCCGCAGCCACCCTGGGCGAGAACCTCCAGGTCGGTCGTTTCGCCCGCATCGCGGTCGGCCAGTAGGCGTTGGGAGTAGGCAGCTTGAAGCGTGCGCTGTTGAAGCTGTCCGGCGAATTCCTCGCCGGAGCCAACGGGTTCGGGGTTTCACCAGAGGCCACCGCAGCGCTGGCGAAGGAGATCGCCGCGGCTAAGGTCCGCGGCGTTCAACTGGCGCTGGTCGTCGGCGGCGGCAACTTCTGGCGCGGCGCCCAGCACGGCGGCCACATGGACCCCGCCACCGCCGACTACGTCGGCATGCTCGGCACGGTCATGAACGCCATCGCACTGCAGGACGCGCTCGAAGGCGCCGGCGTCGACACGCGCGTGCAGACCGCCATCACCATCCAAGAGGTCGCCGAACCTTACATCAGGCGCCGCGCGCTACGGCACCTCGAGAAGGGCCGGGTGGTGATCTTCGCGGCCGGCACCGGCAACCCGTTCTTCACCACCGACACCGCCGCCACCTTGCGGGCCCTGGAGATCGACGCCGACATGGTGCTGATGGCCAAGAACAAGGTCGACGGCGTCTACGACAGTGACCCGAACGTAAACCCCGACGCACGACGCTACGCCACGCTCTCCTACATGGACGTGCTAAACGGCGGCCTGGCAGTGATGGACAAGACCGCAGTGAGCCTGTGCCTCGACCGCGGCCTGCCGCTCACCGTCTTCGACATCTTCACCGAGGGCAACCTAGCGCGCGTGCTCGGGGGCGAAAGGGTCGGCACGCTTATCGCGCAGGACATCGAGACCACCTTCGCGGATTGAGGAACCTGCGGTAGCCGGCGGGCCCCGAAAAGCGCCCCGCGGTAGACTGGCACCGGACTGTCGTTCCAACGCAGGAGGTAATGGATGAAATCGGTAATCTCCGAGACGCGAGAGCGCATGCAGAAGTCACTCGAGGCTTTCGAGACCAACATCGGCTCGGTGCGCACGGGTCGGGCCAACCCCGCCTTACTCAACCGCGTGCTGGTCGATTACTACGGCACGAGCATGGCGCTTCCGCAGATCGCCGGCATCACCAGCCCCGACGCGCGCACGCTGGTGATCTCGCCGTTCGACAAGTCGGCCAACGCCGCCATCGAGAAGGCGATCCTCGAGAGCGATCTCGGCTTCAACCCCAACAACCAGGGCGACAGCATCTTCATCACCGTGCCGGCGCTCAACGACGAGCGGCGCCGTGACCTGGTCAAGACCGTGCACCAGATGGTCGAGGAGGCCAAGGTCGCGGTCCGCAATATCCGCCGCGACGCCAACGACGAGCTCAAGATGATGCAGAAGGAAGGCGATCTCAGCGAGGACGACCTGCGCCGTGGTGAGGCCGAAGTCCAGAAGCTCACCGACGAGTTCAGCCAGAGGGTAGACGAGCGCGCCAAGACGAAAGAGACCGACATCCTGGCGGTGTGAGCGACCTTGGCCCCAGGCGCTCGACAGCGGCCAGGCATCGCACGCGCATCCTGACGGCCCTTGCCATCTTCGGCGGGGCCTTGTTGGTGATGTGGGTCGGCCTGCCGCTGCTGGTACCGGCCTTCGCGATAATCTGCTTCATCGCGATCCAGGAGTACGCGGCGCTGATGACGCTGCGTGGCATCCCCATCCGCAAGCGCAGCCTCTGGGTGGCGGCCGCCCTCACTGTGCCGGCGTCGCTGCCTGCAACCTACCCCGGCCTCATGACCCTGGCGGGCGGCGTCAGCTGGCGCGAGGCTCTGCTGGTCGTGTTCGCTATCTATCTGTTGGCGCTGGAAGTCGTAAATCCCAACCAGAACTCGGTGCATGCGGTGGTGTTCACACTCTTCGGCTACCTCTACATTCCGTTCATGTTCGGCTACATCATCACGCTGCGTTACACGCCAGACGGCGTGCTCGGCCTGTGGTACCTGGCCATCCCGCTGCTCGCCATGGTCGCCACCGACGTCGGCGCCTACGCCTTCGGGACGGCGTTCGGCAAGCGCAAGCTGGTGCCGCGGATCAGCCCCAACAAGACGGTCGAAGGCTCCATCGGGGCCACCGTGTTCGCCCTGGTCATCGTCGCAGGCGTCAGCGTGATCGCGCGGCGGCTCGGCGGCATCGACCTCGGCATCCCCACGCTTACGCTGTTCGCGCTGCTGGTTTCGTGCGCCGCGCAGCTCGGTGACCTGTTCGAGTCGCTGCTCAAGCGCTGGGCAGGCATCAAGGACTCCGGTGTGTTCCTGCCCGGCCACGGCGGCATCCTCGACCGCATCGACAGCGCCCTCTTCACCTTCCCCGTCAGCTACATGTACGTCACGATGGTGATCCTCCCCTGACGGCCAGTTCGTATGCCAGCCAGATCGTCCCCAAGCCGTGCCAGGCGTTAGAGTGTTCGTTCGAGGTCGCGGCGCTCCTCGTCGCCGCGTTGACCACAGGACCCGCAGCAGTAAGCCATCCCGGCCAGGACCATAGGAGCACCACGTGACACCAGGAGAAACCCCACCCGTTCGCGCCGCCGCCGAGCCGCTCGAGCCGCTGCCGGTGCCGCCGGCCACGGCGCCTCCGCCCGCAAACGGCCGCGCGGTCGCGCCCAACTTCATCACCGACATCATCGACGCCGACCTCGCGGGCGGTAGGGTGGCCGGGGTCGCCACGCGCTTCCCGCCCGAGCCGAACGGCTACCTGCACGTTGGCCACGCCAAGTCGATCTGTCTCAACTTCGGCATCGGCGAGGACTACGGCGGCATCACCTACCTGCGGTTCGACGACACCAACCCGACCACCGAGAGCAGCGAGTACGCCGAGGCCATCCGCGCCGACATCGATTGGCTCGGCTTCCACTACGTCGACGTGCGGCACGCC
>DASROV010000106.1:0-2454 GCA_035646755.1 Trueperaceae bacterium
TCGCTGGGCGACGCGTCGTCTCCCGTGCAGCTGTCGGCGAAGGTCGTGGGCGACCGGCCCATCCCGACGCGGGCGCTGCCCGAGGTCGTTGCCCGAGTCGGCGTCGACCTCGATCCGCTCGACGTTACCGACGCGGACGACGCCCGCTGGTTGCGCGCCTGCCTGTCCCCGGATCAGCCGGAGCGGCTAGCCAGGCTCGAAGCAGAGATGGCGTTGGCGGCGACGGCGCCTCCGCTACTGCTGCAGGGTGACGCCGTCGACGTGCTGCTCGACGCCTTCGCCCGTGTGCCCGCAGACGCCTTGCCTGTCGTCACCACGACTTGGGCGCTGTCGCGCTTCCCGCTCGAGAGCCGCCTGCGCTTCCTGCACCGCCTCGACGAAGCGGCGACCGGCCGGCCGGTGGCGTGGGTGTCAGCGGAGGGGGTCGGCGTCGCGCCGGCGATACCTACGCTGGGCGATCGCCGCGCCTCCGGCCACAGCATCATCGGCCTGGCGGTTTTCGACCGGTCGGCTATGCGGGCCGAGGCTGTCGGCCGCTGCTGGTCAAAGGGCCGCTTACTGGCGTGGCTGGCGGACTCCGATCGTTGAGCAGCGACCCCCTAGTCCAGCTCGTCTCGCAAGGCCGACAGAACCCGCTCATGACCACCCTGTAATACATGTCATACTGCCTGTGCTTGAATGCCCGTGGAGGGAGGCGTTGAAATGCTGACCGTAAGGTTGGAACCCGAACTCGAGGCCCGACTGAATGAGCTGGCTGAAGCAACTGGCCGCTCGAAGAGCTACTATGTGCGCCAGGCAATCGAAGAGTTTCTAGATGACCGGGCAGACTACCTTCTGGCCATCTCCCTTCTGGAGGAGAACCAGCCCACCGTTGGGCTCGACCAGCTAAGGCGCGAACTTGGCCTTTGAGCTGCGCTTCACGGCCACAGCCGTCAAGCAGTTGCGCAAGCTAGACCGCACAGTAGCTACACGCGTAGTCGATTACCTGGAAGCGGTGGCAGCTCTGGATGATCCCACAGTTCGCGGTAAGAACCTGACTGGTGAGTACCGCGGCATCTGGCGCTACCGGATTGGCAGCTACCGAGCCCTCTGCGACATAAACAAACAGTCGCTGACAATACTTACCCTGACAATCAGCCACCGCTCAAAAAGCTACAAAGGAACCTGATTGCGGGCGGAAATCGCTCCGACTTGAGGATGACCACGGCAACACGCGACCCGCTATTCCATCTCCTCCCGAAAAGCCAACAGTTGCTCGCGAGCACGAACCTGGCTCTGCTCCACCAACCGTCGGTACTTCTCGATCTCGGCGGTCTCCAGGCGGAGTTCCTTGCCGGCGGTAGCCGGCCTGATGCCGGACTCCTCAACGGCCTCGAGCAGCACATCGACCGGCACGTCGAGCAATGCAGCCGCCTCTTCGAGGCTGAGCGTGCCGCCGCTGGAACTACCGGCTTGCTTGCCGCGTCGTTTGCTCACGTCGTCGCCAGTGTAGCCGCCGACCGTGCCTCGGCCAGATCGCGGCGAGGCTACTTTTCAGGAGACCTCGTTTTGGATGAGCTCCTCCTCGGTAGGCGACCTGCCCTCGGCCAGCGCGTCCGTAAGCCGCTCACTCATGGCGCCAATAGCGTCTCGCACCTCGCGCGCCAGCGCTCCACGCCGTGGCCGCTCGGGTCGGGGAACGACACGTGCAGACGCGTCGTCTTGGCGGGGTAGACGGGGCACGCCTCGTTGGCGGTGTCGCACACCGTCAGCACCAGGTCGAAGCACCATGGGTCGGGAACGTCGTAGAGCGTCTTGGAACTATGTCCGGAGATGTCGATGCCGACCTCGCGCATGGCCTCGACGGCCTCCGGCTTGACGCGCGTCGCCTCGGTACCCGCAGAGAGAACCTCGGCGTCGAGGCCCTGCTGCGCGGCGTGGTGCCGCAGCCAGCCCTCGGCCATCTGGCTCCTGGCGCTGTTATGGGTGCAGAGCACCAGAAGGCGCATCAGACCCTCCTCCCTTCGAGCACCTCGGCGCGGTTCGCTTGGGGCACGCAGACATCGCCCGCGGCCTGAAGCACTCCGCTAGGCGCAGGCGTCGGCGCGGGGAAGAAGCGGCCCCGCAGCCACAGCGCCACGCTCACGAGGCCGATTAGCACCGGCACCTCGACGAGCGGCCCGATGACGGCGGCGAACGCCACACCGGAGCCGAGCCCAAAGACGCTGATGGCGACAGCGAGCGCCAGCTCGAAGTTGTTGCTGGCGGCCGTGAACGACAAGGTGGCGGTCTTGGAGTAGTCCGCTCCTACCGCCCGGCCCATGAAGAACGAGCCGAAGAACATGACCACGAAGTAGAGCAACAGCGGCACGGCGATGGTGAGCACGTCCAGCGGGATCTCGAGGATCGCGTCGCCCTTGAGGCTGAACATCATCACGACCGTGAACAGCAGCGCCACCAGCGTGAGCGGGCTGA
>DASROV010000107.1:0-9987 GCA_035646755.1 Trueperaceae bacterium
GGATCGAGTGCGCGTGCAGCGGCTTGCACCTCCTGGGGTTGGGCCAGATGGCTGACAACCACTTGACCGAAGCCGTTGGCAACCTCCGTCGCTCGCTCGAGTACGCGACCAGCACGGGGTTCGCGAACGTTGTGCAGAGCGTGAGGGCCTCCCTTGCGAGCGCCCGCTTCCTCACCGGCGAGATCGAAGCCATCGAGGCCATAGAGCAGGAGATCGATAACGCCGAGGCGCTGAACGACGGCTACGGTGCCTCCCGCTCGCGACTGGCGCTCGCCCAAGCGCTGTCGTCGATCGGCAAGTCGCGGCGGGGTGAGAGCCACGCTCGCCGCGCGGTCGAGTGGTTCGAGGCCCGTGGCATGCAGCCGTACGCGTTGAGGGGCCTCAACCTCCTGGCCGCTTTGCTAGCCGAACAAGGCGACGAAAGGGCGAGCGAGGCCGTCAGGCGGAGGGCGCAAGAGCTCAAAGTCAGCATAAAATGGCCACCGAACACCCCGGTATCAGCGACACTGGAGCCGGAAGATGGGGCACACGAGGCCCCACTGCCGGGAGGGGACTAAACGCGTGCCCGATAGCGAGCCAGTAGCGACCAACACCTCAGAGAAGGCCTCTCCTCAGTCTGGCTCGTCGCCGGAGGAGGCCACGCAGGGCGCGCGCAAGCCGATAATCTTCGCGGTTGACGACGACCTCGGGGTGCTTGGGGCTGTCGCTCGGGACCTGCGCCGCGAGTACGGCGAGCATTACCGCATCCTGCGTGCAGACTCGGGCGAAAGGGCGTTGAGCGCGCTCCAGAAGGCCAAGCTCGGTAACGAGCAGGTGGCGCTATTCCTCGTCGACCAGCGCATGCCGCACATGTCTGGCCTGGAGTTCCTCGGCCACGCTCGCGAACTGTTCCCCGACGCCAAACGCGTGCTGTTGACCGCCTACGCCGACTCCCAGGCGTCGATACAGGCCATCAACGAGACGCGGCTCGACTACTACCTCATGAAACCGTGGGATCCCCCCGAGGAGCGTCTCTATCCGGTCTTGACCGACCTGCTCGACGACTGGCGCGCCGACTTCCGGCCAGCGTTCACCGGCCTTACTCTTATAGGACACCCGTACTCGGCGGCCTCTCACCTACTTAGGGAGTTCCTTGCCCGCAACCTCGTGCCCTACCGCTGGCTCGACGTCGAGACCGCGACCGAGGCCGAAGAGCTGCTTACCATCGCAGCCGCCGCACCCGAGGACCTCCCAGTGCTGCTTCTGGCCGACGGCACCGCCCTGGTCAAACCCGACACGGCGACCGTGGCGCGGAGCATCGGCCTCAAGACCGCGCCCGCGATGCAGCTCTACGACCTCGTCATCGTCGGGGCCGGCCCCGCCGGCCTTGCCGCCGCCGTCTACGGCGCGTCCGAGGGCCTTAGCACGCTGATGATCGAGAGTCATTCGCCGGGCGGCCAGGCGGGCATGAGCTCCAGGATCGAGAACTACCTCGGCTTCCCCTCAGGACTTAGTGGAGCCGAGCTGAGCCGTCGGGCCGCCACCCAGGCACGACGCTTCGGCGCTGAGATCCTCACGCCGACCATGGCCGTCGGGCTGCGGCGCGAAGACCCGTATCGTTTCGTCGAGCTCGCCGATGGCCGCGAGGTCGGCTGCAGGGCGCTGCTCGTCGCCACCGGCATCTCCTACCGGATGATCGACGTTCCTGGGGCCGACCGCCTGGCCGGCAGCGGCGTTTACTACGGCGCGGCAATAACCGAGGCCATGTCGGCTCGTGGTGGCCACGTCTTCGTCATCGGAGGCGGCAACTCCGCCGGCCAAGCCGCGATGTACCTCTCAAGTTTCGCCGCGACCGTCACGATGTTGGTGCGCGGCACCTCGCTGGCGGCGTCAATGTCGCGCTACCTCATCGCCCAGATCGAACAGACACCCAACATCGCGGTGCAGCCGCGCAGGGTCGTCGTCGAAGTGCGCGGTGAGGAGCGCCTCGAGGAGGTCACCATCTGCGAACTCGACTCCCAGCAGACCGAGACGCTGCCAGCCGTCGCGCTCTTCGTGTTCATCGGCGCCTCACCGCGCACCGGCTGGCTTACCGACGTCGTGTCGAGCGACCCGCAGGGTTACCTGAACACCGGTCCGCAACTCACCGAAGACGGCTCGGACCCACCCGGCTGGAACGTCCAGCGCCGACCCTTCTGGTTGGAGACCAGCGTGCCAGGCGTTTTCGCCGCCGGTGACGTCCGCACCCGCTCGGTGAAGCGCATCGCGTCCGCGGTGGGCGAGGGCGCCATGGCGGTGCAGTTCATCCATCAGCACTTAGCGGGAGGTTGACGGCGGCATGAGCCAACCGATGGTCATGGAGTACCTGAGCCGCATCGAGCTCCTGCGCGGCCTCGCGCCTAAGGATCTCGAGACTTTGCTCGACAGTTCGAGCGAGCGCGAGCTCGCAGCGGGCGACTGGCTTATACACGAGGGCGACGTCGGTGACGAGATGTACGTCGTACTCGACGGCCTGCTCGAGGTAAGCGTGAGGGAGGGCGCGGTCGAGGAGCAGGTGGCCAAGCGCAGCCAGGGCGACGTCGTCGGCGAGCTGGCGTTGCTCGGGCGGACCACACGCACGGCCTCGGTGCGAGCGACGACCACCTCGCACGTCTTGGTCGTGAGCCAGGCCGCGTTCGAGACGCTGCTTACCTGCCCCGGCGCCGCCACCACCATCTACCGCACGTCGCTCGAGCGCGAGCACTACCTGGCGTCCCTGCTTGCCCGCCGCGAGAAGCTCGCCGCGCTCGGGACGATGGCGGCCGGGTTGGCCCACGAACTCAACAACCCGGCGGCGGCCCTCAGGCGTAGTGCCAAGGAGCTTGGGCCGGCGATGGAGCGCAGGGACAAGCACGCCGCCGCGCTGTTCGGCAAGGAGCTGCACGGTGAGGAGCTGGCCGGTGCGCTCGAGTTGAGGGCGATAGCAAGGGACCACTTCAGCGGCTCTCCGCTCGCCGCGGCGCGGGCCGACCCACAGGTCGAGGAGGAGCTGCAGCAGGCGCTAGAAGACCTGGGCGTACACGACCCATGGGAGGCCGCTGCCGGCCTCTACGACGCCGGTTGGAGCGCCACGGAGATGGGCGCCGCACTTGCCCCGTTCGAGGCGACGACCAAACCGGCCGCTGCCGACTGGCTGGCGGCCGACGCCGCCTGCAGGGTCCTGCTGCGAGAGATCTCGCTGAGCAGCCAAGCCGTCTCCGATCTCGTCGGGGCGGTGAAGGAGTACACCCAGCTCGACAGGGCGCCCATCGCCGACGTCAATGTTCAGGCCAGCCTTGAGAACACCCTGCTGATACTCAAGCATCGCCTCAAGGACGGCGGCGTCACGGTTCTGCGCGATTACCGCGACGACTTGCCGCAGATAGAGGCGTACGCTAGCGAGCTTAGCCAGGTCTGGACCAACCTCATCGACAACGCTGTCGACGCCATGGGTGGCAGCGGCGTGCTGAGGCTCTCGACCTCCGCCGACGACGCTCAGGTGACCGTCGAGGTCAGCGACGACGGGCCCGGCATCGCCGAGACCGACAAGTCGCACCTGTTCGAGCCGTTCTACTCAACCAAGGGCGTCGGCGATGGCACGGGCCTCGGCCTTTACATCACCAAGGAGATCGTCATGCAACGTCATGGCGGCAGCCTCAGCTTCACTTCCGAGCCGGGTTCCACGACGTTCAGGGTTACGCTGCCGCTGCGGATGGGGGCCCGTGGTCAATAGCTGGAGTGACGGCGAGATGGCGAACATTGGTATTAAACACGGAGCGGCCGTTTGCCTGCTGGGGCTTGCACTCGGCGTGCTCACTCTTCTAGCCCCGCCCGCGCACGCCGGCGCCCCACCTCGCCAAGACCTCGGCGACGCGGCCTGCGCCGGCCTTGAGCGGCCCGTCATCTTCGGCGAGCTCGACTGGGAGAGCGCTCAGGTCGCGACCTGGCTGGCGCGCCTGGTCCTCGAGCACGGCTTCGGCTGCGAGACAGACGCCATCCCCGGCACGGTCGTACCCATCTACCAGGGCGCGATCAGGGGCGACGTGGACGTGGTCATGGAGGTTTGGACCGACAACGTGCCAGAACCTTGGAGCGAGGCGGTCGCGGCGGGCACCGTCGAGCAGCTCGGCCTGGCCTTCGACGACGCCGACCAGGGCTGGTACGTCCCGCGTTACCTGGTCGAGGGCGACGCAGAGAGAGGCATCGAGCCGGCTGCCCCTGACCTGCGCAGCGTGTTCGATCTCGCTAATTACACCGAGCTGTTCCGCGACCCCGAACGTCCCGACAAGGGGCGCTTCTACAACTGCGTGATCGGATGGCAGTGCGAGCTGATAAACACGGTGAAGCTGCACGCCTACGACCTGGCCGACGACTACACCGACTTCAAGGCCGGCACCGGGGTGGCGCTGGCGGCGTCGCTGGAAGGCGCCTACCTGAGGGGCGAGCCGTGGGTCGGCTACTACTGGGGTCCGACCTGGGTGTTGGGGCGCCTCGACCTGCTCAAGCTCGACGAGCCACCGTTCGAGCCAGCGTGCTGGGAGGCCTTCACGGCGTTGCTCGACACGCCGGAGGCGGCCACCGAGGCTTGCGCCTACCCGACCTCGACAGCGGTCCTCGCCTTCGGCTCGCGTTTCAAGGAGGACGCGCCGGACCAGCTACGCGCCTTCTTCGAGTCGTATCACGGCTCCAGCGGCATGCTCTCGGCGGCGCTTGGCTTCATGCACGCCAACGATGTCGGGCCTCGAGACGCCGCTCGTCACCTGCTGATGACGCGGCCGGAGTTGCTGCGAAGTTGGGTCGACGAAGCCGTTGCCGCCCGGGTCGAAGCCGCTCTGGCCGACTGACCGGGGAGCGACGTGCTGGGGCGCGAGTTCCCCTCTGGCTGGAACATCCCGCTACGGGAGTGGACCAACATCGCGGTCGACTGGCTGGTGGTGGCGCTCGCTCCGCTCTTCCGCGGCGTGGCCGACGCCGTGCTGGCGGCGTTGTTCGCCATCGAGAGCCTCTTCAACTGGCTGCCATGGTGGTCACTAGTACTGCTCACCGCAGCGCTTGTCTGGTACGCCACCGGTCGGCGCCTAGTCCCGACGCTGTTGAGCGTGGCCGCGCTGGTCCTCATCGGCACCTTCGGACTGTGGGCGGAGGCCATGACCACGCTGGCGTTGATGAGCGTGTCCACGATCGTGGCGGTCGTTATCGGCCTACCGCTGGGGGTGGCCTCCGCTCGCGCCCCGAGACTGCGCGTAGCGCTTAGGCCGATCCTTGACGTCATGCAGACGATGCCAAATTTCGTCTACCTGGTGCCGGTCGTCATGCTCTTCGGTCTCGGCAACGTCGCAGCGGTGTTCGCTACTGTCGTCTACGCCGTGGCGCCCATGGTCAGGCTGACCGACCTCGGCCTGCGCACCGTCGACGAGAGCCTCATCGAGGCGGCTTCGACCGCGGGCGCCTCGGAACTGCAGACGCTGTTGCTAGTGCGCTTCCCCTTGGCGCTTCCCACGCTCATGGCGGGCGTCAACCAGACGATAATGCTGGCGCTCTCGATGGTGGTGCTTGCCTCGATGATCGGCGCGCGCGGCCTCGGGCAGGTGGTGTTGCGCGGCCTCCAGCGCGGCGACGTCGGGCTCGGCCTCGAGGCCGGCATCGCTATCGTCGTGCTGGCGATAATCCTAGACCGCGTTACAGCGGGCTTCGCGGCCAAGCTGTAAAGTCCAAGTGAACAGTGCGAGGTCGTTTGGAGGTGCTAACGCGATGTCCTTGAAGCGCCTGTTGGACATCCCCGAGGCCGAAGTCACACCAGAAGAGTTGTTCCTCAGCCGCCGTGAGTTGATGCGCGGAGCCGTCGCCCTGGTGGGCGCGGCGGCCGTATCGCGCGCGCTCGGTCAGGAGGCCGGTGCCGCGGTCGACGAGCTCATGGGGCTCGGCGTAACCGACGAGCGGGTCAACACCTACGAGGCGATCACCACCTACAACAACTTCTACGAGTTCGGGTACGACAAGTCAGATCCGTCGCGCAACTCGGGCGAGTTCGTCACCACCCCGTGGTCGGTGACGATCGACGGGCTGGCCGAGAACACCGGCGAGTTTGCCCTTGACGAGCTGGTCGCGAACTTCGCCCTCGAGCGGCGTGTCTACCGGATGCGCTGCGTCGAGGCCTGGTCGATGGTGATCCCCTGGAACGGTTTCGAGCTGCGCGACCTGCTCGCGCTGGTGGTACCGAAACCAGAGGCGAAGTTCGTCGCCTTCGAGACCGTCCTCCGTCCCGAGCAGATGATCGGGCAACGCCGCAACCTGCTCGAGTGGCCATACGTCGAGGGGCTGCGGCTCGACGAGGCCATGAACCCCTTGACCATCCTGGCCACGGGCCTCTACGACAAGCCGCTGGTGAACGCCAACGGCGCGCCGATCCGCCTCGTCGTGCCGTGGAAGTACGGGTTCAAGGGCATCAAGTCGATAGTCAAGATCTCGCTCACCGCCGAGCAGCCGCCCAACACGTGGAACATCATGGCGCCGCACGAGTACGGCTTCTACGCCAACGTCAACCCCGAGGTTGACCACCCGCGTTGGAGCCAGGCGACCGAACGACGCATCGGCGAGTTCAGGCGCAGGGACACCCTCATGTTCAACGGCTACGGCGAGCTGGTAGCCGACCTCTATGCCGGCATGGACCTGGTGCGGAACTTCTGAGTGAGCGTTCAGACAGGCGGCATCAAGCCGATCGACATGGCGGCGCGCCGGCGTGTGGCCGCCAAGCGCAACCGCCGGCTTAGCCATCTAGGGTTGTGGGCGCTGTGCCTGGTGCCGGCGGGCGTCCTGCTTTACGACGGCTTCACCGGCGGGCTCGGCGTCAACCCGATCGAGACGATCACCGACCGCACCGGCTGGTGGGCCCTCTTCTCCCTGGCGGCCTCGCTCGCCGTAACCCCGCTGCGTCGCCTGTTCGGCTGGCAGTGGCTGGTGCGCTACCGCCGCCAGTTGGGCCTTACGACGTTCATCTATGCCTCGCTGCACCTGGCCACCTACGCTTTCCTCGACCTCGGGCTGGACTTGAGCCACCTCGGTGAAGACATCATCGAACGACCGTTCATCACCGTCGGAGTTACCTCTTGGCTGTTGCTGTTGGCGCTGGCCATCACTTCGACCAACGGCTGGATAAGGCGCCTCGGCAAGCGCTGGACCACGCTGCATAAGCTCGTGTACGTAGTCGCGGGGCTGGTGATGCTGCATTTCTTCTGGTCACAGAAGGCCGACGGCGTCGAGCAGTTCGTGTTCCTCGGCGTGTTCATCGTGCTGCTCGGCGCGAGGGTCGTCTATACGGTTCGCAAGCGCCGCGCGGCCGCGGCCAAGGCGCGCGCGTGACCCCGCGCGATAAGCACAGTGCAGGCGAGGCGCACGAGGCGCACGAGACGCACGAGGCGCACGAGGCGCGCGGGGCGCGCGGGGCGCGTGAGGCGCGTGAGGCGCGTGAGGCGCGTGAGGCACTCCGGCCTCAGGAGGAGCCGCTTACCGTCGGCCGCCGCCCCACCGACGCAGCGTTGGCACGCTTCGCCGCGAGCGCCAGCGCCGACGGCCGAAGGCTGGTCGTCGGTGCGGTGATCACCGACGACGCCGGGCGGCTGTACCTGCAAAGGCGCACGCTCTCGCGGACCCTGTTCCCCGGTTCCTGGGACCTGGTCGGTGGACACGCCGAGCCCGGCGAAGGGGTGGGAGAGGCGCTCGAGCGTGAGGTTTTCGAGGAGACAGGTTGGCGGCTCGCCGCCCTCGGTCCGGTGGTCGAGGTCATCGACTGGGAAGAGGGCGGCGTGAAGCGCCGTGAGGTCGACCTGCTCGTGACCGTGGCCGGTGATCTTGCCAACCCCGCGTTGGAGGCCGACAAGCACAGCGAGGGACGCTGGGTCACTGGCGATGAGGTCGAGGCGATGGCGGAGGAGCGCGCGGCTGCCGCCGCGAACGCTGCGGCCTCCGCGTTCGGCGCTGCGGCCATGGCCAGCGCCTCCGCCGCGGCCCCCGTGGCGACCGGATCCGAGGGGCCAGATGCCTGGGTCTTCAAGGTCGTGAGCCGGGCATTCGAACTACTGCGGAACGGCTGGGTCCATGTCGACGTCGACGGCGGCTGACGCCAAGGCGTAGTGCTGGCGCTCGACGTCGGCGATCGAGGGGTAGAGAGTGCGGTAGACCGCCAAGTTCTCGTAGACGCGCTGCAGGTACTCACGGGTCTCCGAGCGGTCGATTTCGCGGTAGAACTCGTCCTTGTCCTGGTTGACCCACTCCGATTCGTAGAGCCTACGGACGTAGCCCTGGCCACCGTTGTAAGAGGCGATCACCAGTTCCATGTCGCCGTCGAAGTAGTCGATTAGCCAGGCCAGGTAGGTGGCGCCGTAGGCGACGTTGGCGGCGATGTCGAAGGGATCGCCAGGCTGCTCGTCGCGCAGCTCCGCGATCCAGTCCCAGGTCGAGGGGATCACCTGCATGAGGCCCTGCGCGTCGGCGACCGACACCGCGACCTCGCTGAAGGCCGACTCCTGGCGCATCACCGCCCAGATCAGGCCCGGCTCGATGCCCTCCGCCTCGGCCGCGCCGATCACGATGTCGGGCCAGGCAGGCGGGTACGCCAGGCGCCAGGCCCGTAGGTCGTCGACGCCGGCCGCGATCAGCCCGCGGGCGGCGCTCACGCTGTGGCGGTACTCGTCCATGCTCTGCAGCATCTCGCCGAGCGCGAGGACCTCTTCGGTGGCTGCGGCCTCTTCAGCTCGGCGGAGGGCGAAGAGCAGTTCCCCGACGGCCGCGTCTTCCTCGTGCACGGCGTAGAGAGCGGCGGCCAGCTCGAGCGCCTCGGCAGTGCTCGCCGGTGCGGCGGCGACGTCGGCGGCGACGTCGATAGTGGCCGCGACGTTAACCAGCTCGGGATCGTCCGTCTCGGAGACGGCCGTCGCCGGGATCGTGCTCGGGTCGGGCGCCAGTGAGCCCGAGCCCAGCCGCAGCGCGAAGAAGTTGCCTTCGGGGATGAGGGCCCTGGCCTTCGCGGCTACCTCGCCGAGGCCCAGCCGGCCCGCGAGGACGTGCGCGCGGTAGGCGGCGTCGTCGGCGTAGGAGCTGCCACCCCGCGCCAGCTCGAGGTAGATCGGTAGGGTGTCAGAGAAGCGGTCGCGCGCCTCGAGAATCCCGGTGGAGAGCCAGAGTACGTCAGCGCGGCCGGTGCGGGTGAGCAGGTCGATGGCGCGGTCGATGTCGCCGGCGCGGTTGGCCAGCAGGCCAAGGCCGTAGTTGCCGGCGCTGCCGAGAGCGCTAAAGGCTGCCGCGGCCTCGGCGTCGCGGCCGAGGTAGAAGAGGCACCAGGCCGCCCCCAGCGCTGCGTCCTCGCTCCCCGGCACATCGGCCGTCCAACGGCGATAGGCCCCGAGAGCCTCCTCGTAACGGCCGAGCGACTGCGTGCGTTGGAGAGGGCTCTCGCACTACGCATGCCTGACGCGCTGCGGCGGGCCGAGAACCGCGAGCTGCAGCTGCTGCGGGGGCGGCTGGCAAGGGCGGCGGGGGAAGTCCCTACCGCGCTTGACGCCTACCGCGCCGCGCTGCCGGTTCGCGAGGCCCGTGAGGCACTGGCCGAGCTCGAAACCGACCCATACCGTCTAGCGGCCGCCTACCACGGGGCGCGGCTTCACGAGGCCGCGCTCGACGCGTTGGGCACGCTCACCGCGCCATCGATCGAGGCGCCGTCCTTGCGCGCGCTCGGCCGTTACGAGGAGGCGCTCGGGGCCTATCGCCGTTGGACGGCCGAGGTGCCGGGGAGCGAGGACGCAGCGCTGGGGGCGGCCTGGTGCCTCTTCTACCTCGGCCGCGACGCAGAGGCCGCAGCAGCCTTCAGCGCTCTCGGCAGCGCCGGCGCGGTTGGCCAGCAGGCCAAGGCCGTAATTGCCGGCGCTGCCGAGAGCGCTGAAGGCTGCTGCGGCCTCTGCGTCGCGGCCGAGGTAGAAGAGGCACCAGGCCGCCCCC
>DASROV010000108.1:0-4498 GCA_035646755.1 Trueperaceae bacterium
ACGGGGGCGCGGTGGCCGGACTGGCCGTCGCCGGTCTGGCGTTGCTCGGCGTGGCCGGCTTCTTCTGGCTGTTCGCCGTCGTGCTCGACCTCTCCAACCCGGTCGAGCCGCTGATCGGCTTCGCCTTCGGGGCCTCGCTCATCTCGCTGTTCGCGCGTGTCGGCGGCGGCATCTACACCAAGGCCGCCGACGTCGGTGCCGACCTCGTCGGCAAGCTCGAGGCCGGCATCCCTGAGGACGATCCCCGCAACCCCGCGGTCATCGCCGACAACGTTGGCGACAACGTTGGCGACTGCGCGGGCATGGGCGCCGACCTGTTCGAGACCTACGCCGTCACCGCGATCGGGGCGGTCTTCCTTGGCTACCTACTGCCCGGCACCGGGGCCATCACTAGCCTGGTGACGTACCCCTTGCTGCTCGGTGCGATCGCGATCCTGGCCAGCATCGTCGGCACCCAGTTCGTGCGTCTGCCGGCGAACAACAACATCATGGGGGCGCTTTACCAGGGCGTGTTCGTCAGTGCCGGCATCAGCGTCGTCGGGTTCGCCATAGCGACCTGGGCGATGTTCCGCAACTTCGACTTCGTCACGCTGCTCGGCCGCGACATGGGCTGGCTGTCGATCTTCATCGCCAGCCTCATCGGCATCGTCGTCGTCGTGCTGATCATGTACATCACCGAGTACTACACGAGCACGCGCTTCGAGCCGGTGCGCCGCATCGCGCGGGCCTCGGAGACCGGTTCGGCCACCAACATCATCTCCGGGCTCGCCGTCGGCATGCAGTCGACCGCCCTACCGGTGCTGGTGCTGGTGATGGCGATCTTCGTGGCCTTCATGCTTGCCGGCCTCTACGGCATCGCCGTGGCCGCGGTCGCGATGCTCTCGGTTACCGGCATGGTCGTGGCCATGGACACCTACGGGCCCATCACCGACAACGCTGGTGGCATCGCCGAGATGGCGGACCTCGACGAGTCAGTTCGCGCCAACACCGACGCGCTCGACGCCGTCGGTAACACCACCAAGGCGGTCACCAAGGGCTATGCCATCGGCTCGGCCGCGCTGGCTGCGCTGGTGCTCTTCGCCGACTTCGCCGAACGCCTCAAGCTCGTCGACCCGATCCGCTTCGCCGAGGGCGCGTTCCGCCTCAACGACCCTATCGTCCTCATCGGCCTGCTCATCGGCGCCATGCTGCCGTTCTTGTTCAGCGCCTTGCTCATGGAGTCCGTTGGCAAGGCCGCCGGCGCGGTGATCGAAGAGGTGCGCAGGCAGTTCCGCGAGATC
The DNA here is from genome assembly GCA_035646755.1 of Trueperaceae bacterium. Lineage (GTDB taxonomy): Bacteria > Deinococcota > Deinococci > Deinococcales > Trueperaceae > DASRWD01. The sequence goes on from DASROV010000108.1 coordinate 1,281, forward strand.
AAGGGCATCATGGAAGGCACCGCCCAGCCCGACTACGGCCGCGCCGTCGACATCGTCACGGCAGCGGCGCTACGGGAGATGGCCCTTCCCGGCATCCTCGCCGTGGTCGCCCCGTTGATCGTCGGCTTCCTCTTCGGCCCGATCGCACTTGGCGGCCTGCTGATCGGCGTCATCGCGTCGGGCCTGATGATGGCCTTGATGATGTCAAACGGCGGCGGCGCCTGGGACAACGCCAAGAAGTACATCGAAGACGGCAACCACGGCGGCAAGGGCTCTGACGCCCACGCGGCCAGCGTGGTCGGCGACACCGTCGGTGACCCTTACAAGGACACCGCCGGCCCGTCGATAAACCCGCTCGTCAAGGTCATCAACACCGTGGCGCTGATATTCGCCGGGCTCATCGCCGGCGTCGGTGGCTGGCTGCTTTGAGGTTCGCTCCGGCCTCACGCCCTTAGACGGGCTTGGGGCTTCTCTAGCATCACGAAACGTGCCGGCCATCACCCTGGCCGGCACCCAATTTTTCACTATAGCGCCGCGGCCCGGTGAACACTAGGACCCACAGCCATACAGCGGATAGCAGCTCGAGAGTAGCATCCGGGGTGAAGGAGGTCTAGCTATAGAGCCAAAAGACCACTTCTACGTGGAGCAACCCCAGTCCCACTAGAGGCTCGACCGAGTAATCCCTTCCGCGACGAGATATTTGAACAAACGGCGCTTGGGAAACCGACAGAGCAGGAAAAGGCGGCCGGGGTTGTTCGCTGTCGGGCCTCTCCTTCCGCTCGAGCGCCACGCCTACAAAGCACCGGCTATGGCGCATAACTACTTGCTTGCCCCGTGCGTAAGCTGTAAAACTCTTCCTAGGGACCCGGTTGAAGTGAAGCCGCGCGAATAACCCCGCGGCCCGGGCCCTGAGAGGAACGTATGGCGTACATCATCACCGAGCCGTGCATCGGCACCAAGGACGCCTCTTGCGTGGACGTCTGCCCCGTCGAGTGCATCTACGAAGCGGACGATCAGTTCTACATCCACCCCGAGGAGTGCATCGACTGTGGTGCCTGCGTGCCGGCCTGCCCGGTCGACGCGATCTTCCCCGAGATCGACGTGCCGGTCGAGTGGGAGTCGTACATCGAGAAGAACTTCAAGCTCTCCGGCGTGTAGGCGAGCCTGAGGCGCGCGCGGCGGTCAATGTAGCTCGCGCGGCGGCGGGCCGCTTCGTGGCTGCTTACCGTGACGACAACGTCACGTAAGCAGGCGCCACGAGGAGGTCTACATGCTCAACCCCGACCAGATCAGCGCGCTAGGCGACCGGCTGGCCCCCTACGGCAGCGAGATCGTCTCGGTCTACCTCGACGTAAACCCAGCCTCACATGACAACGCCCGCAAAGCCTGGTCCTTACGGGCGCGGGCCGCGATGGACGAGCTCGGCCTTCCCAACGGCGCGGCGCGGCGCATCGCCGAACGCTTGCGCTCGGCGCCGGGTGCCCCCGACGCCAAGACGCTTGCCGTCTTCGCTCACGTCAGCGACGACGAGCCGTTCGAGACCCTGCTCATCGAGCACGCGATGGCGTCCGTCGGGGCCCACGACGGCGCCATGGCCCGCGTCGGTAAGCCTTTCCTCGCGCCCATGCGGCTTACCTTGCTGCGCCGCCGGCCGAGCCTGGTGTTGCAGCTAAGCGAGGACCGCATCCGCCGCTTCGTCATGGAACCGGGCGACATCACCGAGCTCCCCGCCGCCGAGCAGGACTGGGACGAGACCTACTGGCGCGAGTCGGCCAAGGCCGAGACCGGCTCGCCGACGGTGCTCGCCAAGGGCGGCTCGAGTCACGACATGTACGAAGAGCGCACCGAGAACTGGCACGCGCGCCTACGCAAGCGCGTGGCCGCCAACCTGGTCGAGCTGATGTCCGAACACCACGCCGGCCGACTTATACTGGTGGGCACCGAGCCCGAACTGGCGGCGTTCGAAAGCGAGCTCGAAGGCCCGGCCCAACAACTCGTAACCGCGCGGCTACCACCCCCCGCGAACCCGATCGCCAGCGCCGGCGCCCTGCGCGAGCACTTCGCCGGCGCGGTAGCAGCGGCAGAGCGCGATGAGGGCGGGGCTCGGCTCGACGAGGCCGTCGAGCATGGCGTCGTCGGCCTCGACGCCACGCTGGCGGCGGTGAACGAGGCGCGCGCGTACCTGTTGGTCTTGCCCGACGTGCCCTACCAGGACGTCTGGTACTGCAGCAACAGCGGGCAGGTGTTCGCCAGCCGCCAAGCCGCCGAGACCCAGTGCGCGGGCGGCGCCGTCGAGCAGGTGGCCTTGGCCGACTTATTGCCCGACCTCGCCGCGGCGACGAGCCTGGAGCTGGTGTTCCTCAGCGGTGAGGCCGACCGGCGGCTGCGCGAGGATCACGGCGGACTGGCTGGCCTGATTCGCTGGTGAGCGGTTGGTCGCTGGCGACGAGCTCGAGCCGCGCGGCGAGCTCGTCGCGCTCGACCGTGATGTCGATCAGCTTGGCTTTGGCCGCCGCCAACGTCGCCTTGGCGCCCTCGAGCGCCTTGATGGCCTCGTCGAGCTCGCCAAGCGGTCCACCGTCACCTGCCAACGAGCGGTGGGCTGCCCGTTGCTCACGCCAACGCAGCAGCGCTGCCGGCCCACCAGCTACGAGCCCGGCCACGAGCACGGCGCTCAACGCGCCGGCCAGCAGGTTGTAAAGCGCGCTCGCCAAGCGGCCGCCAGCGAGGTAGAAGTCGAAAAACGGCAGCAGGAACGCGTTTGCGTCAACGAACGCCACGTCGACCAGCGCGAGGTGAAGACGCAGGACGATCCCGGCGACGAACGCCACGCCCAGCCCCCACCACGCCAGCCGGGCGAGCTCCTTGGCGCGGGCGATCCGCTTGCCGGCGAGTAGACGGCGAAGGTCCCAGAGACCGGCTCGCTGCGCCAGCAAGGCAGCGCCGACCACGGTGCCCGTAAGCGCGCCCGCCAGTACCCAACGCCTTAGCGTGGCCGACAACCAGGCGGTCGGCGACACCAGTAACGCGATGAGCGCGACCGCCGCAGGGAGCAGCTGGATCAGGGTAACGACCGTGCCGTAGGCACGGACCGCGTCCTTCAGCCAGTTGAAGGTCCTGGCGCCGGCGCTGAGTACCTGCCCCTGCCTGCCGGTCGGCTTCATCGCTCAGCGGGGACGAACGCCGGTAGCGGGACGCTTAGCAGGATGTCGTAAGGC
>DASROV010000109.1:0-3415 GCA_035646755.1 Trueperaceae bacterium
ACTTGTAGCTGCCCATGAGTATCAGGTCACAGTCGAAACGCTCGGCCGTGCTCAAGATGGCGGCGTCGACCGCGCCCCGCTCCCTTATCAACTCCGCCTCGAGACCGAGCGCCCCAAGGTAGGCGCCGGCCGTGTCGAGTGCCCCCGTATCGCCACCGACGAGCTCGGGCACCGTTACTACGCGCGGCTTCAGCCCGCGCGAGAGGCACAGGTAGGCCAGCCAGAACAGCGCCTGCCTGGCGCGCTCGCCGCCGTCGTAGGCAAGCAGCGGGCGACTGAAGCCGGCCTTCTCGCTCCTTACGACCAGCAACGGCTTCTCGCAACGGTGGATGAGCGACCGGAGCCACGATTGGCGCCGCGTCAAGGTCCGCAGTAGCGTCGCGGCTATCTGACCCTGTCCGCGGGCGCCCGGCAGGAGCGCGCGGCCGGCCCCCGCCGGTCGCGGGGCTCCGACGACCACCAGGTCGACGTAGGCCGCGCGAGCCAGCACGGCGCTGACCTTGTTGCCCTCGGCGTAAGCCAGTTGCCCTCTCACGCCGCGGTCTGCGCAGAGGCGCTCGAAGCGCTCCTTGGTGGCCAGCTCCTCGCCTGGCGAGGCCGGGGTCCCCAGCCGAAGCCCCAGCAAGGTGGCTCGCTCGACGGCGGCGACGTGAAGGCCGTGCGCGGTGGCGCTCTCCTCCACGCCGCCATCGGATATCACCAGGACGGCGTCGATGAGTCCGGCCATGGCCTGTTGCACCGGCGTGCCGGCCTCGGCAGCGGCCCGTAACTGGGCTGAGCGCGCCGCCTCGTCGAAGCGCGCGCTGGCACTGAGGCCTTCGGCAAGTTGAAAGCCTTCCAGGCTCCAGCCGAACCTCTTCTCGAGATCCCCGCGGTGTTGCGAGAGGAAGAGGTAGAGGTCGGCCTCGGTCCGGTCAGGGAAGCGGGCGAGCAGGTCATGCTTGCGTATTGCCGCGGCCACCGGCAGGTAGACGGTGTCATACCAGTGCGCGACCGCTTCCTCCCACGGCACCGGCCCGCGTCGATCGATGCCCATGAAGTACCGATGGACACCGATGTGCTCGGCAAGACGCGGATACTGGCCGGCTTCGGTGACACGCAGGTCGGCGTCGGGACGCAGTTCGTCGATGCCGGTCCGCTCCAGGAACGTGGCGTACTCGGTGGCGAGGATGAGCGCCTCGTAGTCGGGGTCTGAGCCCAGCGGCACCCGGCTGCGGACGGGCGTCACGTAGGCGTTGATGGTGCGGGCGCCGAGCTGCCGCGCCACCGACACGCGGTGGTTGCCGTCCTTTACAAAGTACGCCTCGCCGATGCGGTACAGCTCCACCGGCGGCACACCCTCCAGGCCGGTCATCGCCAGCCTTACCCCGACCCAGCGATCGATGTCCTCGTCGACGAGCGGCAGGAACTCGCGGGTGAAGTCCTGATAGCGCCCCACGCTGCCGACGATGGCCGCGATCGGCACGTCCTCAAGAGTGTGCTCGGCGCCCTCGACGGCCCTCAAGCGGCGCCGGACATCCTCGTACGAAAGCAACCTGGCGTCTTCGCCGCGCAGTTGCGCCATCACCGAACGTAGACCCGCTCGACGCCTTGCCCGCTGGAAGTCGAAGGACGCCGAGGCGGGGGAGTCGCTCTCGGCCATGCCGGCATTGTGTCAGAAACGTAGCCTGACGAGGACGGACCCAAGCCGGCGCGGAGCGCCTGCGACGCCAGCGCTAGGAAGCTGGCAGGCAGACAAGGGACGTAGCCGGCCGAGAGCGCCAGCCGGCCGAGTGGCGGTAACCTCGTTCGAGCCCGTACGGCGCTAGACGCGCGGCGCGGTGCTTAAAGGAGTCACATGAAGATCGAGATCTGGTCCGACATAGCCTGCCCATGGTGTTACATAGGCAAGGTGCGCTTCGAGAAGGCGCTGTCGGCTTACGAACACGCGGACGACGTCGCGGTGGAGTGGCGCTCGTTCCAGCTCCAACCCGACGCGCCCCGTGACAACCCCGTCCTCACCGCCGCGCATCTGGCCGAGAAGTACGGCGTCGGCCTTTCGCAGGCTCACGAGATGATGTCGCGCGTTACTCAGGTGGCTGCGGAAGAGGGCCTGGAGTTCCGCCTCGACAAGGCCGTGGCGGCGAACACCTTCGACGCCCACCGGCTGGTCCATCACGCCGCGAGCAAGACCATGGCGAGCCACGGCACGGTGGCCAGCCCGGCGGAACCAGCGACAGCGGCGGCCAGCGCGGCCGAACCTGCCCCGACGGCGGCCGGCGCAGACGACCTCGGCGTCGCTCTGATGTGGCGGCTCATGCACGCTTACCAGGCCGAAGGCGCCAACGTCGCCGACCATGAGACCCTCCTGCGGCTCGCCGCGGAGGTGGGCCTCGAGCGCGGGGAGGCGGCCTCGGTGCTTGCCGGCGACGCCCATGCCGCCGACGTGCGCGCCGACCTGGCGCGAGGACGAGGCTTCGGCGTCAACGGCGTGCCGTTCTTCGTCATCGACGAGCAGCACGGCATATCCGGCGCTCAGCCCAGTGAGTTCTTCCTGCGGGCCCTGCGCCAGCTCGGCCCCAAGCAGCAGCAGCTCACCATGCTGGGCAGCGACGGGGACGCCGGGAACGCCGGGAACGCCGGGAACGCCGGGGACGCCGGGGACGCCGCGGCGGTCTGCGACGACGACGGCTGCGCGGTACCACGCTAGCCACCCGATCTTGCGCCGCGTTCGAGGTAGTGAACCCGCGCCAGCCGGTTCTGAGTGAACTCTCGCCTCGGGTGAACCTCGCATGCGCAGGCGCCGAAGCGGTCTATACTCATAAGCCACATGGCGCAACGAATGATGCACTTGAGCCCTGTCACTGACTGAGCCTGCGGGCTTCGGTCAAAGCGGGGCGCCGTGTATCTTCGACCGGCGCCTTTCCTTTTGCCGTCAATAACTGATAACGCGACCCGCCGCAGCGGGCCGCCAGCGACCGGAGGAAGCTGACGATGGACGAAGGCAACGCCCGCAACCGCTTGGTGGTCGAGCTCGGCACCGCCGAGGAAGTAGCTGTAGAGGCTGGACCGGAGTCGGACTTCAGCCAGCCCGGGGCCGAGGTCGAGCCGCGAGCAGAGGCGCGCGGCCGCGGCACGTTCTACGCCACGACGCCGATCTTCTACGTAAACGCGGCGCCGCACATGGGCCACGCTTACACCACCATCCTGGTGGACGTCGTCACCAGGTTCCACCGTCTCAACGGCGACGACACCTTCTTCCTCACCGGCACCGACGAACACGGCGAGAACATCCAGAAGGCCGCCGACGCCCACGGCAAGACCCCGCAGGCCTACGCGAACGACGTCTCTGGTCAGTTCCGCTCGACCTGGGACCGCCTCGGCATTCGTTACGACGACTTCATCCGCACCACCGAGGAACGTCATAAGAAGGTAG
>DASROV010000110.1:0-5458 GCA_035646755.1 Trueperaceae bacterium
CACCCGACCCGTCACCGCCTCCACTCGGCGGCGCCGTCCGCTCCCACCGCGCCCCTTCATCGGCCGCGAACCGGAGCTGACCACGGCGCTGGCGCATCTGCAGGATCAGGACTGCCGGCTGCTCTCCTTCGTGGGCGCCGGCGGGATGGGCAAGACGGCGCTGGCACTCGAGCTGGCCTGGCGCCTCGACCCCGACGACCTCGGCGGAGTGACGTTCGTGCCGCTCGAGACCGCTACCACCGTCGACGCCGCCATCGCGATGATTGGTGACGGCATCGGACTTACCTTCTTCGGACCCGAGTCCGCGAGGGCGCAGCTCCTTAGCGCGCTGACCTCCCGGCGCGACGTCCTGCTCCTCGACAACCTCGAGCACCTGCCCGGCATGGCGGAGCTGCTCGCCGAGATCCTGCGTGGGGCCGCGGGGCTGATGCTGGTGACGACCTCCCGCGAGCGGCTGGGTCTGCGCGACGAGTGGGTAGTGGAGGTCTACGGCCTGCCGGTCGATGGGGAGGCCGGCAGCGACGCCGCGCTCTTGTTTGACGCCGCCGCCCGGCGAGCGCACGCCGGTTTCGATCTCTCACGCGACGAACCGGCGGTGGCGGCGATCTGCCGACTGGTCGGCGGCATGCCGCTGGCGCTCGAGCTGGCCGCCGGCTGGCTGCCCACACTCGACGCCGCCGATATCGCCGCCTCCTTGTCCCACGGGCTGGAGCTACTGAGAGCGGAGGCCGTCGACCGTCCAGTGCGCCACGGCGACGTGCGCGGCGTGCTCGACACTACCTGGCAGCGCCTAGGCCACGCCGAGCGAACGGCCCTGGCGGGCCTGGCCGTGTGCGTGGGGGGATTTTCGATCGAAGCCGCGCGCCGCGTCGCCGATGTCGATCCGTTATTGCTGCGACGGTTAGTGACGAGCTCCCTGGTCCGGCGCCAGGATGACGGCCGCTTCGTGCAGCACCCGCTGCTGTGGCGCTACGCCCGCGAGCGCGCCAGCGCCGACGCCGACGCCTGGGAGGCGGCGCGCGCCCGTCACGCGGGCTACTTCGCCACGGTGCTAGAGCGCGTTGCGGCGGCGACCCACGGCGGGCGTAACCGTTCCCGACCGGAGGACGTGGCGGACCTGCCGAACGTTTTGGACGGCTGGGCATGGGCCGCGGAGCACGGGCGGGCCGATCTGCTCGCCCGGGGCGTCGACGGCCTGGTGACGATCGCCCAAGCCTCGCAGCGCCCGCAGGAGGTCGCCCAGGCGGTGGCACTGGCCGTCGACGCGGTGGTGCCAGAGAGCGCCGTCCAGGCTAGATTGCTCCGCGCACTCGGCGAGCTGCAGCTGTGGTCGTACGGCGGCCGCGCCGCGGCCGACTCACTGCGGCACAGCGCCGCGCTGGCCGACCGGCGGGGCGACCGGCGGGAGGTGGGGCTGGCGCTCTTCTACCTAGCACTAAGTGCCGCGTTCGACGACCACTCGACCGTCGACGCAGCGGCGACGTGGAAGCGTTGCATCGCGATCTTCCGGGAGGTCGGCGACCAATACCACGAGGCGCGCTCGCTCGTTAACTTGGCCGACGGCGTGGCCGAGCCGCTCGAGCGCGAGCGTTTGCTACGCACGGCGGTGGGCCTGCTGCGCACGGACGATGGGTCCTTCGGACCGACGCTCGCGCTCCACAACCTGGCGCGCACACTGCAGCTCGCGCATGGCGCCTGGGCCCCCGCCCGCGCCCTGCTGGATGAGGCGATCGCGGTAGAGGGCGCCGTCGGCATCCCGTTCCGCCTGGCCTGGTGGCAGGTCGCCCGCGTCGAGCTGTGCCTCGACGAGGGCCGGCTGGACGGCCTTGACGAGCGGCTCGTCGAGGCCGAGAGCGTCGCGGCGACGGTGGGATCCGGCATCGGGTCGTGGGTGGTCGACTACGTCTCACTCGGTCGCGGCCGCCTGAGCCTCGCGAGAGGCGAACTCGAGCGCGCGTTAGACATATTGGGCCGGGTGCGGCGCGGCGACTCCGGCCACCCCGATCCTTATGGTCACCGCTCCGAAGCCGCCTGCTGGTATGCCCTGGCGGCGCTCCGCGTCGGGCGCAAAGAGGAGGCGGAACAGGCCGCCAAGGACGCTCTAGGCGCGGCGCCGACGCTAATCGACGCCGCGCCCTACGAGTGGTGGTCTCGTGGCGCGGTAGCCGCGTGCGTGCTAGGCGAGGTCCTTACTGAGCGTGGCGAGATGGCCGCGGCGGCGGACGTGCTTCGCTCCACGCTGGCGGTTGTGCGGAGCCTGCGGCTACTGCCTTCGGCGCTTCACTTGTGCCTGGGTGCGGCGCGTTTGAGCGCGGCGCGAGGTGACACTGACGAGGAGCGGTCGCTGCTCGAGCTGGCCGCGCACCAGTCTGCCGCCGCAGCGCACACGCGCAACGAGGCCGAGCGACGATTGGCCGATTTCGCTTCGCCGCCGTCAGCGAAAGAAGGTGACGATATCCACCTCTACGTCGTTCTGGACGCGATCGACATGGCTCTGGCGTCAATGGAGTCACGCCGCTTTTCCTAAGGCAAAGGGTGTCCACCACCTACACCGTCCGATGCATAGTTGAAAAGGAGGCTCACGATGGCACTTCACATCAAGGACGCGAGAGCCCACGAGCTGGCTCGCGAACTGGCTCAGAGACGTGGAACGACTCTTACTCAAGCCGTCACCGAAGCGCTATCCGAAGCACTGGACCGCTCCACGCCGGCCGCGACTCCAAAGTTGGAACGCCTGAAGGAGATCAGCCGCAGGGTGGCGAGGCTACCGGTTCTGGATGGACGCACGCCTGACGAGATCCTCGGGTACGTCTATTAGGCCCTCGTGATGCATCCGGCCTCCCTTAACTTCAGTGACTGACGACGAGAAGGCCGTCCACCACGTAATCGCTGCATCGACTTGACGAATTGCGTATACGGCGGTATCTTTAAAGAATCAACGCGCTGAAGGGCGCGTTTTTTTGTTGGCTGTTGGACGCGGTGTCTAACGGAGCTGGGCGCTCATCGCCTCGCCAACAGCATGACCGCGGTGTCCGTCCGCAAACGAACCTCGGCCGCCGTGAAGAGGCCGCTATGGAAGGCCAACTCCCGTTTCGGATCCGGCTTCCCCCACCAGTTGTCGGGCCAGAGTTCTTCAGGCGTCAGGTCGTCGAGGACCATCATCCCGCCTGGCACCAGCAAGCCTTCCAGCATCGGCCAGTTGTCTGATCTTAGAGCCTCTCGCCCACCACCGTCGAAGAAGAGTAGGTCGAACGGAGCACGTCGAGGCATGACCTCCAACCAGTCGCCGGTGATGATCTCGACGTTTTCCAGAGGCGCGAGCAGGCCGCGGGCAGCTGTTGCGAGTCGGGGCTCGAGCTCGACGCTCGTTAGCGAAGCGCCATTGCCCAGGGCCGACGCCATCCAGGCCGTTCCTACGCCTGCTCCCGTTCCCACCTCACCGATCCTGCCGTTCGGAAGCGAGGCGACGAGGGCGCGGAGCAGACTCCCGACTTCATCGATGCAGGCCGACGCGCCGATGTGATGCTGGCCCAGCACATTGCCCTCAGGACGAAGGGCGAAGTCCACTTCCCCAGCCAAGCCTTTCGCGGCCTGAACGAGGGCGGGAACTTCCATCGGGTACTGCCTCTGCATCAGCCAACTCCTTGGGTGAGATAGGTTCGCCCCGTCCCGCCGATTAAACCCTGAGATTGCCCCGTACTATCTACGGCAAAGGGAACGCCCTCCTTGGAGGATCGTCATGTCCGATGAACCGGATCACCTCGCCATGCTGCAGTTCGCGTTCGAGGAGGCAGACGCCAAGGCTTAGCAGAAGGGCATCCCCATGGGCGCCGTGCTGTTCCGCGACGACGGCACTCTCCTAGGCCGAGGGCACAACCGGCGCGTCCAGGACGGCGACCCCAGCAGCCACGGCGAGACCGACGCCTTCCGCAACGCCGGCCGCCAACGCAGCTACCGCGGCACCATCATTGTCACCACATGAACTCCAACCGGCCCAGCGTCCTGAGGAGCAGCCCGACACCGCGCGACGTCGCCGCTACAGGTCGACCAGTGGTGGCAGGGGCCCAGGCGCACAAGGCCCGGGGTCCACTGATCCGCGGAAGCATGAACTTGACGTCCTCCCGAGGCGCGAACACCTCGACACCAGAATTGCGGTAAATTTGGTGTCGATGTTTACACGGACGCTCGAGTCGCCCAGTAACGCCTTCTTCCTGTTCGGACCCCGCGGCACCGGGAAGAGCACCTGGATCCGCTCGCGCTTCCCCGACGCGCTGGTCATCAATCTTCTGACGCAGGAGAACACGGTTCGCTATGAACACGAGCCGGGCCTATTAAGGGCTCAGGTTCTGGCGCGCCCTAAGGCCAACTGGATCGTAATCGACGAGGTGCAGCGCGTCCCCAAGCTGCTCGACGAGGTCCACTACTTGATGGAGGAAGAGGGTTACAAGCAGTTCGCATTGACCGGCTCGTCTGCCCGCAAGCTTCGGCGCGGCGGGACCAACCTTCTTGCCGGCCGGGCGGTGCTTCGCAAGCTCTTCCCTTTAACCTCAGCCGAGACGGAGTACTCGGTTTCGACCGACCAACTACTTCGCTATGGGGCATTGCCCATAAGCGTCAACGCCCCAGACGATGCGTCCCGCGAAGACTTCCTACGCGCCTACGCCACCACGTACCTTGCCGAGGAGATCAAGGCCGAGGGCCTCGTACGCGACCTCGGCTCCTATAGTCGCTTCTTGGAGGTCGCGGCGCTCGCAGCGGGCCAAAGGACGAACGTTTCCGGCTTGGCACGCGATGCTGGGGTCTCGCGCGAGACGACCCGTGGCTACTTCGATGTCCTTGTGGACACGCTCATCGCCGATTGGCTCCCCGCCTATCGCCCCAAGGCCAAGGTCAAGGAAACCGCCCTTCCCAAGTTGTATTGGTTTGACACCGGAGTTCTCAACGCTGCTTCCAGGGCCTTCGACCAACCCCTACCCGCAGATTGGGACGGCGTGCTGCTGGAACACCTTTTGCTGCACGAGATCCGTGCGTTCCTGCATTACGGTCGCGTCAAGGGGTCGTTAGGTTACTGGGCCACCCACGGTGGGCGGGAAGTCGATTTCGTGTGGTGGCAAGGAAGCACCATGGTTGCCATCGAAGTGAAGTCGAGCCGACGGTTCCGACCGGAGTTCACCACCGGAATCCGCGCGCTGCGAGACGGTCTACCAGGAGTTCGGGCCTACGTCATCTACCGAGGAGTCGAGGAACTGGTCGTCGACGATGACGTGCGCGTGCTGCCTGTCGAGTCGTTCCTGAGGCAGCTGCACGAAGGGGAGATACTACGGGCTTGACCTATTCCCAGGATCACTACTGCCAGGCCAGCTGGGCAGTCAGGCGGGGTACGAGAGTAGTCTGGACTGCCAACAGGAGGTCAACGTGCTCGAGGTCTATCCCATCGGCAAGGCGCCGCTACCCGCAC
>DASROV010000111.1:0-2632 GCA_035646755.1 Trueperaceae bacterium
TCGCCCAAGCCCTTGCCTACCCCGACTACCTGCGCCTGCAAGACAACCCCGAAATTACCGTCGACATGATCCCGTCTGCAACCTTCGGCGACGTGCGTTTCGGCTTCAAACAGGGCGCCTTCGCTAACGACCTCAACCTACGGCTCGCCGTTGCCATGGTCACCAACAAGGACCAGCTGGTCGAGGCGCTGACCTGGGGCCAGGGGCGCCCAGCGCACTCCGGCCTGCCGTTCTTCAGCCCCTACGCAGTGGGCATCCACCAGACGCCGGAGCCTTACGGCATCGAAGAGGCCCGCGCGCTTGTCGAAGCCTCGGATTACGACGGCTCCGAGATCCTCATCTCCTACACGCCTGGGATCTGGCAGGAGATGGCCGTGATCATGCAGGCCCAGATGGCCGAGATCGGCATCAACTCGCGCATCGACAGCCTTGAGGCCGGCAGCTCCTTGCAGAAGTGGCAGACTGGCGCCTTCGACATCTTCGTCACCGGCCTGTCCCTGCGGCCCGACCCGATGAACTACTACATGCCGTTCTGGCACAGCGAGAGCACGACGACCGGGTACAACAACGCGGAGTACGACCGCCTCAACGAGGAGGCGCTGGCCGCGACCGACATCGAGGCACGCACCGAGCTCTACCAGCAGATCGAAGAGCTAAGGCGCGCCGATATGCCCTGGTACCCGCTCATCCACACGACGGAGACCCAGGGTTACAGCAACGACATCACCGGCTTCGAACCGTGGTCGGCCGGCTACCTGTTGCTGTGGAACGTCGACATCCCGTAGGTCACGCCCAGCCCTGAGCTCTGGGCCCGCGAACAGTTCCACGCCCCCCGTGGTCCAAGCTCGCAGGCCCTAAGCCACCGAGAGGAGGACCGGTCACCATATTCACGATCGTCTTGCGTCGGTTGTTGACCTTGGTGCCGGTCCTCATCGCGATCTCGTTCGTCTCCTTCTTGCTGCTGGCCATAATCCCGGGCGACCCGGCCATGATGATGCTCGGGGCCGACGCCTCGCCAGGAGCCCTCGAAGCGCTACGCGAGCGGCTCGGTCTTCACCGGCCGCTACTCGAGCGCTTCATGTGGTGGCTGGGAAACGCCGCAAGGGGCGACTTCGGCGACTCGCTCTATCAGAACCGGCCGGTGGTCGACATGGTGTTCGCCCGGCTGCCAGTAACCCTGATGATCTGCGTGCTGGCCACTGTCGTCAGCATCGTCATCGGCATCACGGCCGGCGTCGTCTCGGCCGTCAACCGCAACAAGGCTGCCGACCACGTCCTGCGCGTCGCCAGCCTCATCGGCCTGTCGATGCCCGATTTCTGGCTCGGCCTCATCTTGATACTTACCTTCAGCATCCGCTGGCAGGTGTTCCCGATCACAGGGTTCGTCCCGCTCGGCGAGGACTTCTTCCGCAGCATGCAGTTCTTCATCCTTCCTAGCCTCGCCCTCGGGCTAACTCTGGCCGGCTTCCTTACCCGCCTCACGCGCGGCTCCATGCTCGAGGTACTAAGCGCCGACTACGTGCGCACGGCCAAGAGCAAGGGCATGCGTTCACGCCGTGTAGTGCTGCGCCACGCACTCGGCACCGCGCTGCTGCCGTTGGTTACGGTGATAGGCCTCAACTTCGGCCGGCTCCTCGGCGGCACGGTGGTCATCGAGACGGTCTTCAGCCTGCCTGGCATCGGCCGGCTCATCGTGCTCGCCATCACCCAACGAGACTTCCCCGTCGTTCAAGCCGCTGTGCTCTACGTCGCAGTCCTCTACACGTTCATCAACCTGCTTACCGACCTCTCGTACATGCTCCTCGATCCGCGGGTCAGGTACTCGTAGGTGGCGGCGCTACGCAAGTTCACCGCGAACCCGCTCTCGATCGTTGGCCTGATACTGCTGCTCGCGGCGGTCTGCTCGGCCGTCTTGGCGCCGTGGCTCGCCACCCACGAGCCGATGAAACTGGCCATCCCCGAGCGCTTGCTCGGCCCCTCGGCCGAGCACTTCTTCGGCACCGACGTGTACGGCCGCGACATCTTCAGCCGTGTCCTTTACGGCTCGCGCATCAGCCTCCGCGTGGCGATAATCGCCAGCGCTCTCGCCCTATCTTGCGGAACCATCATCGGCGTAATAGCCGGTCTTGCGGGCGGCGCCGTCGACACGCTCCTCATGCGGATAACCGACGTACTGCTGGCCTTCCCTGGGCTGTTGTTGGCGATCGGCATCTCGGCGGCCCTGGGGACCGGCGAGACCAGCATAACCCTGGCGCTGTGGTTCGTTTACACGCCGCGCTTCGCTCGCTTGGCGAGAGCCGCCGTCTTACAGATCAAGAGCCTAGACTTCGTGCACGCCGCCAGATCGCTCGGCGCGCACCGGCTGCGGATCGCTTGGCGCCACATCGGGCCAAGCATCGTTTCCCCTCTCGTCATCCAGGCCAGCGTTTACTTCTCCGAGATGATCCTCGCCGAGGCGGCGCTCAGCTTCCTCGGCCTCGGCACCCCGCCACCGGAACCGTCATGGGGCAACATCCTCAGCGAGGGGCGCGACTACATGCGCCTGGCCCCCTGGATCTCCATCTTCCCCGGACTGTTCATCCTCCTGACCGTGCTCGGAGTCAACCTGCTCGGAGACGGTCTACGCGACACG
>DASROV010000112.1:0-2077 GCA_035646755.1 Trueperaceae bacterium
CGAGCAGGCCGCCGCATGATCGCCCTCAGCCACTTCACCCGCCTGGCCGACCGCCAGGGCGTAGACGCCAAGACGATCGAGCGCGACTACGTCCTTACTCACATCGTCGCTGGCATCTACCGTCAGCCCGGTAGCAACGACCTCGCCTTCAAGGGCGGGACCGTTCTACGGCTGTGCTACTTCGACGACTACCGTTACTCCGCCGACCTCGACTTCAGCCTCACCGGCGGCCGGACACCGTCCGCAGCGCTCGAGCTCGTCGTCGATGCCCTCGAGGTAGCGCGAGGCGCTCACGACCTCCCCGCGCTCGAGCTCAACGACGCTGGCGACCGGATCACCTACGTCGGCCCGCTGGGCCGCCAGCACAGCCTTAAGCTCGACCTCGCCGCCGACGAGCTCGTCGAAGAGACGACCACGACGCCGCTGCTGGCCCGCTACCCCGACCAGCCCGAGACCGACATCGTCGCCTACACGCTTGATGAAATCGCCGCCGAGAAGCTGCGCTGCGTCATTCAACGCGTCCAGGCACGCGACCTCTATGACCTCCACCAACTGTTTGTCAGTCACCGCCTCGACGTCGACGACATCTGGCCAGCCTTCGAGCGCAAGGCCATACATAAGTCGCTCGACCCCGACCGCTTTCCCGATATGTTCGACAAGCGGATGCCTGCATGGGAACAACGTTGGGACACTGAGATGGAAGACCACGTCGCCGTCGGCGATCGGCCCCAGTTCAACAGGGTCGAGCGCACGGTCAGGCGGGCGCTACGCTCGCATCTCGTCGGTCACCGCTGATTCCAGCCAGGCTCAAACCCCCGCCGGCAGCTGCACCTGCGTCAGGCGGAACGAGTTGCCGGAGGGGTCGCGGAAGCCGGAGTCGATGCCGTAGGGGCGCTGCTCGGGCGTCTCGGTGAACTCGACGCCGCGCGCGCTCAGCTCCTCGTAGGAGGCTTGGCAGTCGTCGGTGACGAGGAAGACCGTGCCGGCGAAGCCCTTGGCCATCAGCGTCTCGACCTGGCCGGCGGTCTCGTCGTCGATCATCGGCGGGCCGGGAATCGCCATCAGGACGATCGCGATGTCGGGCTGCCCCGCCGGGCCGACGGTGAGCCAGCGGAAGTCGCCCATCTCGGGGAGGGTGGCGTCGGTGCGGACCTCCATGCCGAGCTTCTCGGTGTAGAAGGCGAGCGCCTCGTCCTGGTCGTGCACCCACAGCTGGGCGTTGGCGATCTTGATCGACATTTGTGGCTCCCTGTTGGTTCGTCTCTCGAAGGTCGCCCGTCACGCTAGCCGGCCACGGCGCCGCTGTCTTCTCGAAACGTGCTGCGTTGCGGACGGGCGTGGAGCCGCACGATGCAGGCGGGAACCATCGCGAGCCGCGATGCCGGCGGATGCTGCGCGCGGTAAGCGGTCGGCGACATGTCAGAGCGTCGGCTCGTTCACGACCAGCTTCTCGCGCACCTATCTTGCGCGCGGCTTTGAGTCGAGGCCGAGGTTGGGTGCGCTGCATTCTCCGGCCCAGTCATGCTGCATTGTTCGGGCTAGGAGTGCTGCAATTATCGGTCTAGCGATAGGATGGAGGGGTGGATACCGCCGACGTGCTCGGGCGGGCATACCGCCCGCGGCTGATTGATGCGGCGCTCGATCGTGCGCTGACCGCTGCGGGCGCGGTCGTGATCGAAGGCGCCAGGGCGAGTGGGAAGACCATGACCGCGCTGCACGCCGCGGGTTCCTACGCGTTCATCGACGACGTGGACGTGCAACGCGCCCTTGCGATCACGCCGCGTTCGGTTCTCGAGGGGGATGCCCCGCGACTACTCGACGAGTGGCAGATTGCGCCCGAGCTCTGGAACCTCGTACGACGTGCCGTCGACGCTGCCGCGGAGCCTGGGCGGTTCATCCTGACCGGATCGGCAGTACCCGCTGACGATGTCACCCGCCACACGGGTGCGGGCAGGTTCCTCAGGCTCCGCCAGCGGACCATGACCTGGTGGGAGACCTTTGACGGGAACGCCGGTCAGGTGAGCATTGCCGGGCTGTTCGACGGTGAGCGGCCAGTGACGAACATGAACGCCGGTCT
>DASROV010000113.1:0-7220 GCA_035646755.1 Trueperaceae bacterium
CTCACCTCGTGCGGCCACTCGATGGCGAAGCGCGGGTCGTCGTGGCGAATGCCGCGCTCAAAGCCCGGCGTGTAGAACTCCCCGACCTGGTAGATGACCTCGGCGCCATCGGTGAGCGTCAGGTAGCCGTGAGCGAACATCTCGGGCACGTAGAGCGCCTTGCGGTTGTCCTCGCTGAGGTCCACCCCGAAATGCCGCAAGTAGCTCGGCGACTCGGGGCGCAGGTCGATTATCACGTCGTGGATGGCGCCGCGTGTGCAGCGCACGAGCTTCGTCTCGGCCGCCGGCGGCACCTGGTAGTGCATGCCGCGCAGTGTGCCGGCGAGGTGGTTGAAGGAGACGTTGGCCTGGGCGACAGTCGGCTTAAGCCCGTGCTCCTCGAACTCACGGGCGCAGAAGGTGCGCGCGAAGAAGCCGCGAGCGTCGCTGCGCTCCTCGAGTTCGATCACATACGCGCCGGTCAAAGGCGTGGGTTGGAAGATCATGCTGTCGCCGCCTCGTGGACACGGGCGTCGAGCCAGAAGAACCTGTCGTCGATCTGGTTGGTGGCAAGCAGGTGCTTGAGCATCTTCAGGCGAGTGAACAGCCGTGACTCGAACTGCTCGTTGGTGAGGCCGATGCGCTCGAACACCGCGCGTAGCTCCTGGGCACCGCGGCGAGCGTCCCAATCGCAGCTGAACGCCGACAGGGAGGAGGCGATCTTGTCGAAGTTCACGCGGTAGCTGCGGTTGTCGCCGCCGGAATCGCCGAAGGATAGCTCGCAGCCTGGGAACGTCTCGGCGACGATCTGCGCAACCTGCCTCACCTGGTAGTTCTGAGCGCTGTCACCGACGTTGAACACCTCGGCGTGTACGGCTTCGCGCGAGGCTTCCAGCGCGCAGATCGCGGCCTTGGCGATGTCGCGGCCGTGCACAAGCGGCCGCCACGGCGTGCCGTCTGAGAGCATCCTGATCTCGCCGGTGGTGTGAGCGAAGCCGGCGAGGTTGTTGAGCACGATGTCGAAGCGCATGCGCGGGCTCGCCCCGTAGGCCGTGGCGTTGCGCATGAAGGTAGGGGAGAAGTCGTCGTCGGCCATCGCCGTGAGGTCGCGCTCGACCAGCGCCTTGCATTCGGCGTACGCGGTCTGGGGGTTCACGGGCGACGTCTCGTCGACGACATCGGAATCGGCCACGCCGTAGACGCTGCACGAGGACATGTACACGAATCGTGCGATGCCGGCCTGCTTGGCCAGCTGGGCTAGCTTCACCGAGCCGAGGTGGTTGATGTCGTAGGTGATGTTAGGAGCCAACGCGCCCGCCGGGTCGTTCGATAGCTCGGCCATGTGCACGATCGCATCGTGACCTCTCAGGTCGTCGACGTTCAGCTCGCGCAGGTCCTTCACGACTGTGAAGGGCGCGCGGTCGGGGCCGTGGAACAACCAGCCCTCCTTGTAGTAACCGGTGTCGACGCCGGTTACCTCGTGTCCGCGCTTCATCAACTCGGGCGCGAGCAACGTGCCGAGGTAGCCGTCGGTGCCGGTGACAAGTACTCTCATCCATTCACCTCAATCAAGTCTCAACTCGACGTCGAGGACGTCGAGATAGTTCCCAAGGGCGCGCACGTAACGTTGCCACGCGCGCTCGCTGGCGTCGCGGGCGCGGCGCACGGCGGTGCGGGCGGAAGCTGTTGCCTTGTCGTCGACGCCGGCGGCCTCCAACTCTTCTAGCGCGGCAACGTTGAGGTCGAGAGCCCTTAGCTCGAGCCCGAACTCTTCGTAGGCGAGTTCAGCTAGCGTGCGCTGATCTTGTGCCACTGCCGGCCACGCCGCCTGCCGGGTCGCCAGGGCGAAGCGGGCGTCGGCGACGTCGCGTTGAGCCACTTTCGTCTCGGCAGATGAGCTATCGCTGAGTAGGAAGGTCGCGCCGAAACCGACGGTGAGCGCGTGCTCGTCTGCCCCCAGCTGCCAGCCAAGGGCCGCCTCCGCGGTTGGCACGCCACCTTCGAGGGCCAGCCGCGCGCCGGCCTCCAGGCCACTTGTCTCGTAGCCGCCGTACAGCTCGAGCTCCCGCGCGACCGCGAACGGTGCCAGCGTGAGGACGTTCTCGGCCAACTGCAGCTCCAGGGCCAGCAAGCGAAGCTCCGGAGGCGTCCTCGGCGACGACGTGTCGGCGAACACCAGTCGGGGCGCCGGTGGCAGGGCCAGCCACGCCACGTCTGTGTCCATCGCCGCCTCGGGCCAGTCTACCGCGGACGGCTCACGCAGGCCGAGCTCGGCTAGAGCCGCGCTTGGTTCGCGGTGCTCGAGCAGCTCACGCTCCAGATCCAACTCGGCCAACGCGTTCGCTACCTCGAGGAGCTCGACCTCGCGCGGCGGGCTGCCAGCAGCCAGCTCTGCAGCCAGGTCGGCCGCCGCTTCGTCGACCTCCAGGCGCGCCTCAGTTACGTCGCGAGCGCTCAGCCTCGAGCCACTGAGGGCCAGCAGCGCGCGTTCGAGGTCGCCGCGGCGTTGGGCGCGGAGCCGCGCCTTGGCGCGTTCGAGGGCGATGCCTGCCTCCAGCAGGCGCTCGCGGTCGTAGCGGTACGCACCCACCACGTCGAGTTCCAGGTCGACGTCCCAGCCGGCGGTGCCGGTGACCAGGTCGCGCTCGAGCTCGGCGCCCGGCTCGAGGGTGCCGACGACGCTGAGGCCAGCGCGAGCCAGCGCGAGCTCCCTCTCGGCGTCAACCACGTCGCGAGCAAGCGTCTCGGCTGCCCGGCTGCTGAGCCGCAACGCCGTCTCCAGGTCGAGCCGGTAGACGTCGAGCGCCGGTGTGGCGAGTTCAATATCGGCCGCAGTCGCCGCTGCCTGCGCCACGGCCGGTCGCATAGAGGCCGCCGCAGTCACCAGCACGGCAGACGCCACGACGCAGCGCAGCGTGAAGCTGCCGTTAGACATTGCGTGAGTTGGCTCGCTGAGGTCCATGAACGCTCTGGTCAAAGCCTATCCAGGGGACGCCGCCATCGACCCTGGGAAAGTCACACCGTTCACGCCGGGTTCGTGCCAGTGACGATTCGACAGCCACCGCTGGCTGCACCGGCACGACCGAGTAGCCGTTGCCAATTGCACCAAAGCTTCATCTGCCTGTCTGCTAGAGTCCGATAGGCCGCTGCTAGCGGCCTTGAGAGGTCCGATGCCAAACGACGTATCGATTCCCGTAGGCGAGGCGCTGCGCGTCTTCCGTCGCGGGCTTACGTTCAGCCTCGCGGTCGCAGTCATCCTCGGTTACCTCGTCTACGTCTGGTCGGCCAGGCAGGACCCAGTCTACGAGGCGGAGTCGACGGTGCTCGCCGCGTCCTCTACTACCGATTTCCGCTCGTTCGGCGTCTCACCGGTGGTCGCCCCGGCGATCGACGTGAGCGCCTATCAGGTAGCGGCGCGCAGCGACCCCGTCATCGGTGAGGCTCTGCAGATCCTCGGCCGCGAGGTCGACATCGACGCCATCCGCTCGCTCCGCACCGATTACGCCGTTAGCGCCACCGATTCTGGCACCTCCGCACTGCTCACCGTCGTCGGTCGTTCCGGCACGCCGGAAGAGGCCGCCGCCATCGCCAACGCCGTCGCGCGGGCACTCGTCGGTTGGGACGTCGGGCGCGCCACGCGCAGCGTTGCCCAGATCGTCGACGCGCTCGAGCAGCAGGTCGCGTCGCTCACCGAGCAGATCCGGGCGCTGCAGACGCTTGGCGACTCCTCACGCCAGAACGAGATCGACGGGCTCATCACGCTGAGGGCGCAACAGCAGCAGGCCATGGCCTTCGCCAGGGCCATGAGCGCGTCGGCCATCGGCCGTCTTGAGATCATCCAGCAGGCGGTGCCGAGCAGTATTCCCGTCGCGCCACGTCCGCTCATCAACGGCTTGCTCGCCGCCCTTGCGGGCATCGTCGTCGCCTACGGCATCGTCATCCTGCGCTCGACGCTCGACACGCGCATCACCGATGTCGGGGCCGTCGAGGCGCTCACCGGGGCGCCCATCCTCGCCGAGTTCCAGCGCCAGGCCAAGCCGACACGGCGCCTGCCGCGCGAGTCGGCCAGCTACCTCAGGACCGGTGTGCTGTTCGCGACAGCGGACGCCTCTCCGAAGGTCGTCATGGTCACCAGCGGGCGTTCGGTTGAGGGCAAGTCGGCCGTCGCCATGAACCTCGCCGAGAGCTTCGCGCGCAACGACTACCGCACGCTGTTGGTAGACGCCGACCTGCGCCAGCCGGTCCTGTTCCAGGAGTACGGCCTAAGGCGGGGGCAGGCATCAGACCTCGTCGACTTCCTGCAGGATCCCGACGGTCCGCACATGGTCGCCCGTGTCCCGCTCGGCAGCAAGCAGAAACTCGACGTGGTGCCGTCGTTCCAGGTGTCAGCGCAGGCGGCCGAGATACTCGGCCGCGGCTTCGGCGCCTGCGTCCAGCGCTGGGGTCAGGAGTACGACGTGATAATCGTCGACTCACCGCCCGTGCTGGCCGTGGCCGACGCACTCACCATCGCCCCCTTCTGCACCGGCACAATACTCACCGTCAACATGCGCAAGGCCGACAGGCGACCATTGCGCGCGACGCTCGACCTGCTTGAGCGCATGGGCGTACGTCTGCTCGGCATCGCCGCGACGATGGTCGCCGAACCGCGACTTCGCGGCATGTCGACCTACGGTTACGGCTACGGAGCCCCCGAAGCGCACAGCGAACAGCCCGCAGCGCCCGCGAGTCGGCCCGAGGCGCGAGTCAGCGTCAGGTCGAACAGCCGCCGCGGCTGACGAGCAGCAACGAGAGAGGACTCAACCAGATGAACGTAACGATCATCGGCACCGGCTACGTCGGCCTGACGACCGGTACGGCACTCGCCTACCTCGGTCACGACGTTACTTGCGTCGACAAGAAGCAAGACATCGTCGACAAGCTCTCGAGCGGTGAGCCGACTATCCACGAGGACGGACTGCGTGAGCTGATGAGGGCCGGCAGCGCCAACATCCGCTACACCACCGACATCCCGGCCCTCACCGGCACCGGCGTCGTGATGATCGCGGTCGGCACCCCTTCGAAGGACAACGGCGACGCCGACCTTCGCTACGTCGACGCGGCGGCCCGGGAGGTCGCCGACTTCATCGAGGACGGCGCCAGGCTCGTCGTCGTCAACAAGTCGACCGTGCCAGTAGGCAGCGCTCGGCACGTGAGCGGGATAATCTCCCGGCGCCTGGAGGCCCGCGGCGTCAAGGCCGAGGTGCGCGTCGCCTCGAACCCCGAGTTCCTCGCCGAGGGACGCGCTTTACACGACACGCTCTACCCAGACCGCATCGTCATCGGCTGCGACGATTCCGCCGCGGCCGGCCTACTGCGCGAACTGTACGCGCCCATCCTCGAGCAGACGTTCGAGGCCCCGCCCGGCACGCCGCGTCCGGAGCGTTACGACCTGCCGCCGCTAATCACCACGTCGGCGACCAGCGCCGAGCTGACGAAGTACGCCGCCAACTCGTTCCTGGCGACCAAGATCAGCTTCATCAACGAGTTCTCCGGCCTCGCCGAGAAGGTGGGCGCCGACATCACCGAGGTCGCGCGAGCCATCGGTCTCGACGCCCGCATCGGCGGCAAGTTCCTGCACGCCGGTATCGGCTGGGGTGGCTCGTGCTTCGGCAAGGACACCAGGGCCATCCTGGCCCTGGCCAGCAGCTACGAGTACACGATGCCGATAGTTACCTCGGCGATCGAGGTCAATCGCAGGCAGCGGCTGTTCGTGGTCGACAAGCTGCAGCAGCATCTGAAGGTGCTACGGGGCACGACCATCGGCCTGCTGGGGCTGGCGTTCAAGGGCAACACCGACGACCTGCGCGACTCACCCGCACTTACCCTCATCGAGAACCTGGCCGAACGCGGCGCGGTGATAAAGGTCCACGATCCAGTCGCCATCGACAACGCTCGCCGGCTCTACCCCGATCTTCCGGTCGAGTACTGCGAGGACATCGAGTGCCTGGCGATCGGCTGTGACGCCATAGTCGTGGTCACCGATTGGCCGCAGTACCGGCAGGTCGACTTCGCCAAGGTGGCCGAGCGCATGCACGGCAAGCTGGTGCTCGACGCGCGCAACTACCTGCAGCCGGCCCAGGTCCGCAACGCGGGCCTGCAGTACGTCGGCATCGGTCGCTAGCGCCAAGTTTAGCTAGCGCCAACTAGCGCCGAGAGGTCACGCCGACAGGGGTGGCCTTCTCACCAACCGACGAACGCGCCCCCGGCGGGCACGAGTGCGGCGCGGACGCGTAGGTTGAGCGGGTAGTAGGCTTCGACATTCAAAGGAGCACCGTTCTCGTCGAAGGCGTAGCGCGAGTCGAGCGGTCGTCCTTCGGTGTCGCGCAGCACGACGAGTAGCTGCGACATCCCCTGCGACCAGTCGATCGCTCCCGCGCCCTCGAGCGCGCCCACGTTCTGGCTGGCCGTCACCACCCCTTCTTTGTCGAGGCGCACTCGCGAGGCTTCGCTGCACGCAGGGCTCACCGTGATGAGGTCGTCGGGAACCAGGCAGATCTGCATCAGGATCGGGTCGTCGGTGGGCTTGTCTAGCACCTCGACCCGCACGTGCAGGGTGCCCTGGCTGTAGTCGTAGGGCTCGTCGAGGTTGCCGATGACGGCCGCGGGAGCGTCGAGGAAGTTGAAGGCGCCCTCACCGCCAGCGTCGGCCGCGCGGGCGGTGAGCGTGGTGTCGAGCAGCTCGATGGTGGGACCGCCGGCGGCCTGCGCGGGCTCCTCGGCCGGGTCGACTTCTTCGTCGACTTCGGCTTGCTCGTCGTCCGGCTCGACGGGCTCATCGGGCTCGTCGGGTTCCTCGACTACGGCCTCCTCCTCTTCCGGCTCCTCAACGACGGGTTCTTCCTCGTCCGGCTCTTCGTCGGCGGGCTCGTCCGCGATTATCTGCCCTTCGAGCGGAGCTTGCGCCACTGGTGGGTCGATGTTTATCGGCGGAGCGTTGACCTCCGCCTCCCGCTGGGCGGCAGCGGCTTCGGCGGCTTCGAGCTCGGCCGCCTCCTGAGCGGTCGCTGCCGCCTCAGCAGCCGCCTCGGCCTCGGCGGCCGCGTCGTCGGCGGCCTCGAACCGGGCCAGCACCGCCGCCGCCTCGGCGTCTTCCGGCGCGAGCCGGGCGACATGCTCCCAGCTGGCCCGTGACTGGGCCGAACGCCCCAGCGCCCCGTAGCTAGCGGCCACACCCTTGAGCGCATCGATGAACCTTGGGT
>DASROV010000114.1:0-5993 GCA_035646755.1 Trueperaceae bacterium
GCCTCCGGTTGCGACTGCAGGAAAGCTCGGAAGGTCGCGAAGTCTTTGCTGCCGCCGCCCTCGATCAGGTAGCTGGCGAGTGTGAGCGGCGCGCCGGCGAAGCCGATAAGCGGCGTGGCAGTCGCGGCCGCGACCAGGCGAATGGCTTCGCCGGCGAACGGCGCGATCTCCTCTTGCTCCGGCACGCGCAGGGCGGCCGCCGCGGCAGCCGACCTCACCGGCCGTGAGATCACCGGCCCCGGCGCGAACTCCAGGTCGACGCCCATGGCCGGCAGCGGCGTCATGATGTCCTGGAACAGGATGGCCGCGTCCATGCCGAAGCGCCTCAACGGCTGCATGGTGACCTCGGCGGCGAGGTCGGGCGTGCGGACCATCTCCCAGAAGCTGTAGCGCTCCTTGAGCGCGCGGTACTCGGGCAGGTACCGGCCCGCCTGGCGCATCAGCCACAGCGGCGCCCGCGCGGTGTCATGTCCGGCCAGCGCGTCGAGGAACAGGCTCATGCGCTCACTTCTACCGGCTCAGCCTGGTCGTCGGGCGGCTCGGGCGTGAAGCGGTAGCCGACGCCCCAGACCGTATGGAAGTGTACGGGCGAGCTCGGGTCGGGCTCGAACAACCGCCTCAGACGCACGATGAAGTTGTCGATGGTGCGCGTGCTGGGGAAGGTGTCGTCGCCCCAGACCTCGTCCATGATGTCGTCGCGGCTGACGACCGCCCCTTGCCGTTCGGCCAGGAGCTTGAGGATCCCGAGCTCGCGCTCGCCCAGCTGCTCGTGCCGGCCGTCGGCCAAACGCGCCGTCCAGCGGCGGAAGTCGACGACGTGACCGGCGAAGCGCAGTTCGGCCAACGGCGCCGGCTGGCTCCGACGCAGCAGCCCCTTCACGCGCAGCAGGAACTCCGGCAGGTGGAACGGTTTGGTCAGATAGTCGTCGCCACCGGCCTCGAGGCCGGTCACTCGCTCACCGGGTTGCCCGCGCGCGCTAAGGAACAGCACCGGGGTGGCGTCGCCAGCAGCGCGGCGGGCCCGGCACAGCTCGAAGCCGTCTAGGTGAGGAAGCATCACGTCGAGCACGACGACGTCGGGCGCGAGTCGGCGCCAGCGCTCGAGACCGTCGAGTCCGTCGGTCGCCACCTCGACCTGGTACCCCTCCTCCTGCAGGTTCTCGGTGAGCACGTCAGCCAGGCTCGGCTCGTCCTCCACGATGAGCACCCTGGCGTTGGCCACGAGTGCGAGGCGAGCGGGATCGCGCAACGGCACGGCGCCCCTCATGCAGGGCCGCCGGCGGTGCGTGTCGAACTCGTACCGCCGTCAGCGGCAGCGGGGCTCTCGACCTGGCTACGGGCGGCCGAAAGCGGCAGCGTGATGACGAACCGCGAGCCGCTCTCGGCCTCGTCGTTCGGCTCGTGATGCACCTTTCCGCCGAGCGCCTCGACGTTGCTCCGTACCAGGTGAAGGCCGAGCCCGACGCCTTGGCTGCGCCTCGTCATCTCGCTGCCCGGCCGGTAGAAGCGCTCGAATATCCGCCCCGCCTCCTCGGACGGCACCCCGATACCCTCGTCGGCGACCGTGAGGCGCGCGCTGCCTGCGCCCTTCTCCAGCCTCACGCGGACGGGCTTGACCGGCCCCGGGCTGTACTTCACCGCGTTGTCGAGCAGGTTGGTTAGCACGGTCTCGAATACGGTCGGCTCGATGTCGACGACCAGCGGCTCGGGGGCGTAGCTGACCTCGACGACCGCGCTGCGCGTCTCCAGGCCGGCTCGGTGCTTGGTCATGACGTCGCGCACGGCGGTGTTGAGGTCGACCGCGCGCAGCTCCTGGGAGACCTCGAGCTGTTCGAGGCGGGCGCTGGCCAGCACCTGGTCGCTCGAGTGCTCGAGCCGGCTGAGCTCCCGGTTCATCCGCTCGAGGTAGTCGCTAAGTTTGCTCGGCGAGGCGCGGCGGTACTGCAGCGTCTCGATGAGCAGCCGCAGCGTGCTTATCGGCGTGCGGAACTCGTGCGTCACCGCCAGCAGGAAGTTGCGTTGGCGCTGCTCGAGCTCGCGGGCGACCACCAGGCTGCGGGCGAGGACCCACAACCCGGTAAGCACTACCAGCACGAAGAACACGCCCTCGAAGCGGAACATGCGCAGGTGGCTGCGTTGCTCGGCTTCGAAAGCTTCTAGGCCAGCCTCGTCGACGACGAACCGGTCCCCGCGCAGCTGTAGGTTCGGGTGCGCCGCGCTCAGGCTGGCGGTGAGCGACGGGTCGCGTGCGATCAACTCGTTGACCAGCGCGGCCTCGTCTCGCCAGGCCGCTTCCGTCGAGCGTGTGACGGTGCTGATGTAGTCGTTCTGGAACCACAGCCACCAGGCCACCTGCGCGATGAGGAAGACGATGATGACGCCGAAGGCCACCAGCGTGGCCCGCGACAAGCGGCGGTGTGAGGTGGCTGCGGCCATGTCAGTCGAGCCAGCCTTCCCGCAGCGCTTCCTCGGTGTGATAGCTGATGATCAGGTCGGCGCCGGCTCGGCGCATCGCCAACAGCGCCTCACGCACGGCAGGGCCCTCCTCCAGCACTCCGGCAGCCGCGGCGGCCTTGAGCATCGCGTACTCGCCCGAGACGCTGTACGCCACCACGGGCAGTTCCGAGGCGGCGCGCACGTCGCTGATGACGTCGAGGTAGGCGAGCGCGGGCTTGACCATGAGCATGTCGGCGCCTTCGCCCTCGTCTAGCCGCGCCTCGCGCCGGGCTTCGCGCCGGTTCCTCGGGTCCATCTGGTAGCTCCTCCGGTCACCCTCGCCGGGAGCCGAGCCGGCCGCCGCCCTGAACGGTCCGTAGAAAGCAGAGGCGTACTTCACGGCGTAGGAGAGGATGCCGACAGCACTGTACCCGGCCCCATCGAGTGCCCCGCGTAGCCAGCCGACCCGGCCGTCCATCATGTCCGAAGGGGCGACGACGTCCGCGCCAGCGGCGGCATGCGCCAGGGCCATCGCCGCGAGGTGAGGCAGGGTGGCGTCGTTGTCGATCTCAAGCAAGCCGCCGCGGCGGAGAGGTAGACCGCAGTGACCGTGGTCGGTGTAGCCGCACAGGCAGACGTCGGTGATGAGCACAAGGTCGCGGCCGAACTCCTCCCGCGCCAGGCGCAAGGCCCTGGCCACGGGGCCGTCAGGGTCGTGAGCCGCCTCACCCCGGTAGGTCTTGGCGGCCTCCGGCACCACCCCGAATAGCAGCGCCGAGCGCACGCCGAGCGCGAGCACGCGCTCGAGCTCTGCCAGGAGGCCCTCGGGCGCGTGCCTTCTGACTCCGGGCATCCCGGGTATCTCTTGTGCCGTGCCGAGGTCGCGCTCCGTCGTCACGAAGTATGGAGCGATAAGGTGCCGCGCTTCGATGCCGGCCTCGGCCACCAGCGACCGCATGGCCGCCGTGGTGCGCAGCCGCCTCGGCCGATGCGTGTGCAGGTCGAGCGAGCCATTGGCCGGCACGGCTCTCCCACTCTCCCGATCGGCCACCTCGATCCGGCCCCTCATGGCGGTATCAGTCATGCGTCACTCTCCATCAGGGGCTCAGGCGCCGCCTCCAGGCACTCCACGACGCCGGCAACCGTAGGTGCGGCGGCCTGCCGGCAGCGCCGACCCCCAGCGCGGACGGCAGTGGCCGTAGTGTTCCCGATCGCCACGAATATGGTGGCCGGCGCGATGTCGTTCGGCAGCGCGCTCACTGCCGAGGGGCTGGCGAGCACCACGACGTCGGGGGCGGTGTCCGGCGCCGCGAGGTCAGGTGGGGCGAGGGTTTCCGTGCGGTAAAGGATCGCTGTGACCACATCGTGACCACTGCGCTCCAAGGTCGCTCGTAGCGTCGACGAGGCCCTGTCGCCAAGCGGCAGGCCGATGGGACTGCGAGCCCGGGGATGCGCGAGGAATTCGGCCGCCAGCGAACTGGCGTCTCCCCCAGCCACCAGTGTCGGCGTGATCCCTACAGTGCGCAGGGCCGCGGCCGTGCCCGGGCCGACGGCGCCGTAGAGCTGGCCGCCGCGGCCCGTCTGCACCGAACCCGCCTGCCCCGAACCCGCCTGCCCCGAAGCACTTAGCATCAAGCCCCTCTGCCTCGCGCCCGCCCACGCCTCCACGGACGCGATGCTGGTGAACAGCAGCCAGCGGCAGGCCGCCAGCGCCCCTGCTTGGGACCGAGTTCCAAGGTCGGTAAGCGGCACCGTCCTTATCAACGGCCAGCGCACGACCTCGTGGCCGAGGCCCAGCAGGGCCGGCTCGAGGCCGCGAAGGGCGTGCTCGGACTGCGTAAGAAGGATCCTCACCAGTCCGCCCCAATGCCAACTGTCGGGCGGCCGTCGTCGTCCTTCGAGGCGTTGCCAGTCGAACTCGCCCCCGACGAACTCGCCCGCGACCTACTCTCCCCCGACCTACTCATCGACGCCGGTTCGGTGCCCTGCAGCGCCTTGAAGGCGAGCAGCGCCGCCTGCGCCGGCTCCTGGTGGCCGCACAGCACCCGCCGACTGTCGTACCAGGCCGACAGGGAGATCCAGCGGTCGTCTTCGCTGCGGGTCGCGTGGGCCCCGAGCGCCAGTTGGCAGCCGGCGTCGAACAGCGCCATCAGTTCTCGCTCGGCGGTCACCGTACGCCGCAAACCGTGGTCGTCGAGGCGGCCGAGCAACTCGAGCAGGCGCTGGTCGTCCTCGCGCGCCTCGATCGCCAGCGCTCCCTGGGCCGGCGCCGGCATCATCACCTCCGGCTCGAGCGTGACGGCGTGCAAACCGTCAAGGTCGAGCTCGAGGCGGTCGAGGCCCGCCTTGGCCAAGACTATCGCGTCGTAGAGCCCGTCTCTCAGCTTGGCCACGCGGGTCGGCACGTTGCCACGCAGCTCGGCCGGCGCGATGTCGGGCCTGAGGGCGAGCAGCTGCGCTCTGCGGCGCGCGGCGCTGGTGCCCACGCGCGCGCCCGGTACCAGCGGTAGACCCTCCGCGCCTGGGTCGTGCGCGGCGGGCAGCACCAGCAGCACGTCGCGGGCGTCCGCCCTCGCGGGCACCGCCGCCAGCACCAGCCCCGGGGTCGGCGCGCTCGGCAGGTCCTTGTAGGAGTGCACGGCGATATCCGCCGCCCCCGACAGCACCGCGTCCTGCACGGCCTTGGTGAAGAAACCGCTACCCGGCATGGAGGCGAACGGTCGCTGGTCCTCGTCGCCCTTCGTCGACACCTCGATCAAGCGCGTCCTGGCGCCGTGCCGCGCCAGACTCTCGGCAACCGCCCTTGCCTGCCACAGGGCCAGTGCGCTGGCGCGCGTTGCGATGCGAACCGCGGTCGTCGTTTCGTTCAAGGCCGCTCGTACCTTCCGGCCGGCGCTACCGCGGCCGTCACCTGTTCCGTCTCGGCAAGGAACGTCGCTGCCGCCTCGACGCCGTAGCGCCTCGCCAGCGCGCGCAGGCCCTTCACCGGGACGTGCGCGAAGCGGTGTGCGAGGCGGTCGGCCTGGTCGGCGGGTAGCCCCTCGCCGATGGTGTCGCGGTAAAGCTGCCGCAGGCGCCGGATAGCGGGCGCGAGTTGCCGGTCGGTCCAGACATCGAGCGCCGCCTCCAGCTCCTCCTGCACCAGCCGCTCGGCGTCGGCCAAGCGCGCGCCGATGGCCTCCCGGCGCCGCTGCCCGGCCACGCGCAGGGTGTCGATGTCGAGCAAGGATACGTGGCTGCCGTCGAGCGAGCCGGGCGCGACGTTGCGCGGCATGCCGAGGTCGAGGACCACGGCCAGGTCGGACAGCTTCGCCAACAAGGGGCGATCGATGAGTCCCGCGCGCGGTGTCGCCGCCACCAGCCCCGTAACAGCTGGCGGTTCGGCCAGGAAGTCGGCTAGCGCCAACCAGGTCCCGCCTACGGCGTCGGCCAAGGCACGGCCCCGTTGCGAGCCGCGGTTGACGATCACCAGCTCCAGGCCGAGATCCGAGCGGGCCAGGCCCCGCGCCGCCAGTCCGCCCATCTCCCCGGCGCCGAGCACGGCCACCCGCGATCCC
>DASROV010000115.1:0-2971 GCA_035646755.1 Trueperaceae bacterium
CGGCAGCGCCAGCAGGCAGGCGAGGGCGGCGGCGCCGAGGGCCAGCGGGACGCTCACGCGCAGGCGGTCGCGGATCAACCCGCCGACGGGACGCTGGTAGTTGAGCGACTCGCCGAAGTCGCCGCGCACCACCCCGCCTAGCCACCGCACGTAACGCTGAGCCGGTGGCACGTCCAGGCCGAGTTGAGTCCTCAGTGCGGCGCGAGCCTGATCGCTCGAGTTGAGACCGAGGATCACCGCAGCAGGGTCGCCGGGGACCGCCAGCAGCGCGCTGAACACGACCATGCTGGCGAGCACCACGCTGATGATGGCGGTCACGAAGCGGCGTAATAGGAAGGCGAGCATCAGATAGTCGAGCTACAAGGTAGGGCGCGGCCGGCCCTTAGGACGCCTTCGGGCCGGCCGCTCAAGAGGGCTTCGGTTACTGGGCCCGGTAGACCTCGGTGAGGTCGATGGCTGGCGTCGGCTGGTCGGTCCAGAAACCGTAGACGTCCTGCTGGGCGGCGACCAGGTAGGGGCTGGAGAAGACCCACACGTTCACCGCGTCGTTGGCGATGATAGTGGCGATCTCCTGGTAGGCCGCGACGGCGGCTTCCTGCGTGGGCGCCGCTTCGGCCTCGTCGAGCAGCTCGCCGATGCGCGGGTTGTCGTAGTGGTAGTAGTAATCGGGGTTGGCGTAGACGTTGATGTCGCGCGGCTCCGAGTGGCCGATGATCGTCATGTCGTAGTCGCCGCCGAGGAAGATGCGCTCGATCCAGGTTGCCCACTCGACCACGCTAAGCTCGACGTCGATACCGATCTGCTCGAGCTGCTGCGCGATCACCTCGCCGGTCCGGCGCTCGATGTTGTAAGGCTCTGGCAGCTCGAAGTTGATGGTGAAGCCGTCGGGGTAGCCGGCCTCGGCCAGCAGTTCCTGGGCGCGCTGCGGGTCGTACGGGTAGGTCTCGGTGAGGTCGATGTAGTAGCTCTCCGAGGGGCTCATGTGCGTACCGATGACGGTGCCGAGCCCGAACATCGCGCCCTCGACGATCGCCTGCTTGTCGATGGCGAGCGTTATCGCCTGGCGCACCCGGATGTCGTCGAAGGGCTCACGGGCGTTGTTCATGGCCACGGTTATCTCGGCGGTCGCGGTGCCTTGGGTACCCTTGAGGTCGGGGTTGGCCTGCACCTGCTGGAACTGCTCGGGAAGCAGCGCCACGCCGATCATGTCGATGTCGCCGGCCTGCAGCGCCGCGAAGCGGGCGTTCGGGTCGGAGATGATACGGAACGTCGCGCTGTCGAGGTAAGGAACGCCGTCGAGGTAGTAGTCCTCGAACGCTTCCAGCGTCACGTGGCTGCCGGGAACGTACTCCGCGAACACGAACGGTCCGGTGCCGATCGGCTGGCTGCGCTGGTTCTCGACGTTGCTGGCCGGGCCGATGACCGAGTCGGGTCGGGCAAGGTTGTAGAGCAGGCTCGAGCTCGGCCGCGACAGCGTGAACTGAATCGTGCTGTCGTCGGGGGCGCTAACGGCCTCGATGGCCTCGTAGTACTCCGCGTGGGTGTGCCCTGAGTCGGGGTCCATCGCCCGCTCGAACTTCGCGATGAAGTCGGCGGTGGTAAGCGGACTGCCGTCGTGGAACACGACGCCGTCACGCAGGGTGAACGTCCAGGTGAGGCCGTCGTCCGATGTCGTCCACTCGGTTGCCAGCGCCGGCACGATGGCGCCGGTGCGGTCGAAGCGCACCAGGCCCTCGAGCACGTTGTGGTAGACGACCCGTGGGATCTCCTGTGAGGTGGAGGCCGACGGGTCCCAGCCCGGCGGCTCGGCGGTAATGGCCACGGTGATGGTGCCGCCCTCTACCGGTGCGGGGTCTTGCGCGAACGCTCCGCTCAATAGCGTGGCCACCAGCGTGATAACCGCGACCAGCAGTGCTAAGCGTAAGCCCCGTCTCGCGGTTGGGGCCAACCTGTTGTGGATACTGCTCATGTGCTGCTCCTCCCGTGTCTTGCCGTTGAAACTAGAAGCCCGAGGCTTCTCCCGTTCGCCGCAGGGCCCCTTGGCCACCGCGGTCAGTGGGTTAGGTAGGCGATGGCTGCCGCGGCGTAGAGGCGGGCGGCGGCCACCGCGTCTTTTAGACGCACGAACTCGTCGACCTGATGCGGGATGGTGCGGTCACCGGGGCCGACGGTGACGATGGGGATGTCTTTGAGGGCCCAGAGGAAGGTGCCGTCGGTCGCTCCCGGCACGCCGCCGTAGCGAGGTGCGCGGCCCATCACCTCAGCGTAGACGCTCTCGATCGCCGCTACCAGCGGGTCGTGGGGGTCGGTGGCGGTCCAGGGGCGCGATTCGAAGCATTCAATCACGAAGCGCAGCCGCGGGGTGCCGGCTTCCAGGTCGCGGGCGATGCGGTTCAACTCGGCTTCGATGACCTCGTGGTCCTGACCAGGAACGGTGCGTACGTCGAGCGCCAGGTAGGCCTCGTCAGGCATGACGTTGAGCTGAGCTTCGCCGCGCGCGGGCGCCTTGATGATGGTCGGCGTGAGCCACGGCAGGCCAAGGTACTCGTGCTCACCAAGGCGCTTGTGCTCGCTGCGCTCGAAGTCGCGTACGGCCACCACGAAGTCTGCGAGGCCCCGCAACGGGTTGACTCCGGTGTACGGCATGGCGCCGTGGCTCATCACGCCGTAGACGCGCACGTGCAGGCGCATCGCACCCTTCTGGAACAGGCACAGCTCGTTCTCCTCGGGCTCGCAGATGATCGCGCCGGCGACCTCGTCGGCCCAACCGTTGGCGATGAAGCTCTTGATGCCGAGCATCATGCCCTCCTCGTCGGCGACGATGCCGAGGCGGATGCGGCCGGGCAGGTCGGGGGCGACGCTGCGCACTGCCTCGAGCGCGGCCATCGCGGCCGCCACGCCGGCCTTCATGTCGGCGCTGCCGCGGCCGTGCAGGACGCCGGTGGCGGGATCGCCGCCGGGACCGGGGTCG
>DASROV010000116.1:0-3212 GCA_035646755.1 Trueperaceae bacterium
AGGTCGGCTCCCGCGGCCGGCGGGGTGGGGCGCGGGCTCGTAGACGACGACCCCGCGCCCCACCCCGCCGGCCGCGGGAGCCGACCTCTCGAGTTCACGCGCCTAAAGGCACGCTGCCGCTCCTGGCAAGAGGTAGACGCCGCCGTCGGTCATGCCGCCGTTGAGCTGCTGGCCGAACAGTC
The DNA here is from genome assembly GCA_035646755.1 of Trueperaceae bacterium. Lineage (GTDB taxonomy): Bacteria > Deinococcota > Deinococci > Deinococcales > Trueperaceae > DASRWD01. The sequence continues at coordinate 183 of DASROV010000116.1, forward strand.
CGCCGAGCACGCCCCGCCCTTCGAGGCGCACCTCATCCCAGTCCCGGACAGGACGCCGGTCATCGCGGTGCTGTTGCTGTGGAACCGCTCACTCGAACCGGTCACGGTGAGCTCGGTCAGCTATGCGCCTGAGGCCGCCACGACCGACCGCGTGCTGGCCGCGGTGGGCCGCTTCGAGCAGTACCAGGTGTGGGAGGACTACCTGTTCGAGCGCGCGGGTACGACCCGGTCGCCACCCGCGACCTCAGGAGGCGACAACCGGCGCGAAGCTGCCGCGATGCCCGGCTGGGCACGTACCGCGCCGAGCACGCTACCTACCGAGATGAACGCTACCGACCTGCACCTGCGCATCGCCGCCGGCGGCATCGCGGTCATAGCCTTCGACCGCGGCTCCTTCCTCCGCTCCAGGGCGGCCACCACACTCCTCAGCTACCCCGTTGTCGAGTACCTGGTTGACGGTGTACCCCACCGGGTGGGCCTCACCATCCCGCTGTACTCGACTTCGTTGCGTGGCGGCCAGGACTTTGGCCTGCAGGCTGTGCTACACTCTTTATTTGCCGCGTCGTCGCCCGTCGGTCCGGCCGCTCTACTCGACGAAGACCTATTCGGCGAAGACTAAGCGGTCCTCCGACCGGGAACGAACGTGAGCCGACCCCGGAAGGAGGTGTCAATTAACGCAATGGTCAACACAGAGTCAGCCAACACAGAGTCAGTCAACACAGAGTCAACAGAGTCAAACGCCCAGTACGACCTGAACGTCATCCTCGAGCCGCATCTCGACGAGACTCAGCTGCAGACCGAGAAGGACGCGATCCAGGCACAGGTGGAACGCGCCAGCGGCGAGATCGTCGCGCTCGACGAGTGGGGCAACCGTAGGCTCGCCTACCCGATCCGCAAGCACAACGAGGGCTACTACCTCATCTATCGCCTACAACTGAGCGGCACCACTCCCAAGACCATCGAAGCCGCCCTGCGTCAACGTGACAACGTTATGCGTGTACTCGTTGTCAAGGACCGGCCCGAATGGAAGACGAAGAAAGAGCCCAAGCCGGCCAAACCGCAGGCCGAGGCCGAGCCGAGCGCCTGAGGTAAAGGGGCCCGACCTTAAGACCCGACGATGAGCCGAGGAGAGTTCCATGGCTAGAGGATTGAACGCCGTATACATGGTTGGCACGCTGGTACAAGCGCCCGAGATGCGCTACACCCAGGGTGGTCTCGCCATATTGGAACTCAATGTCGCCGGCAACGACACGGTAATAGGTGACGACGAGCGCCCCCGCGAGCTGGCGTGGTACCACCGCGTCACGGTCTTCGGGGCGCAGGCCGAGCAGCTGGCCAACCAGCTCGAGGTCGGCTCGCCGGTGCTGGTCGAAGGGCGGCTCAACTACCGCACCTGGGAGTCCCAGGAGGGCCAGAAGCGCTCGGCATTGGACGTCAACGCCCAGCGCGTCGAGGTGCTCACCATGGGCGCCCGCGGCGACGACGCCACGGTGGTCGACGCCAAGGGCCAGGAGCGCCTGCGCGAGGCCCTCAACCAGGTGATGATCGTCGGCAACCTCACGCGTGACGCCGAACTGCGCTACACGCCAAACGGCAGCGCCGTCACGCGCTTCAGCGTGGCGGTAAACGAACGCTACCGCGGGCGTAGCGGCGAGGACCAGGAGCGTACCAGCTACGTCGACGTCAACGTCTGGCGTGAGTTGGCCGAGGCTACCGGTGAACTGAAGCGGGGCGATCCCGTCTTCGTCATCGGCCGCCTAAGCAACGACTCCTGGACCGATAAGGAAGGCAACCGTCGGTTCACGACGCGCATCGAAGGTCAGCGCGTCGAGTTCCTAACTCGCGGTCCCGGCAGCGGTGGAGCCGGCACCCGACCTCAGCCACAAGCCGAGGTCGCCCAGGCGAGCCAGTCGAAGTTGGATATCGACGAAGAGTTTCCGCCAGAAGAGGATCTACCCTTCTAGATGGCACGTGATACACGAGATAAAGGCGACAAGCGTCGTCGCGGCGGCGGCCGTAGAGGCCGCAGGCCCAAGGTTTGCCCGTTCTCCACTGGGGAACTAGAGGTAACGGACTACCACGACGGTCGCATGCTGCGCCGTTTCATCAGCGATACCGGCAAGATCCTGCCGCGTCGTCGTACCGGAGTGAATGCCAAGTACCAGCGCAGGTTGGCGTTGACTATCAAGCGCGCCCGCATCCTGGCCATAATTCCGATCACGGAGAAGCTGGTCCGGAAGTGAACGTCATCCTGCTCGAGCCGGTCGACAAGCTTGGAGACGCCGGCGTCGTTGTGGTCGTCAAGGACGGTTACGCCCGCAACTGGCTGATCCCGCAAGGATTCGCCCTGCCTGCCACCAAGGCCAACACGGCCGAGTTGCAGGCCAGGCTATCTCAGCGCGCCCGGCAGTTGTCAGAGCGCAAGGCCGACGCCGAACGCCTCGCCGAGATCCTCGGCGACGCGAGAATCGAGATCACGGTGCGCGCTGGTGAAGGCCGCATCTACGGCTCGGTCGGCAACCAGGACATCGCCGACGCCCTCAAGGCCAGCCATGACGTCGAGATCGATCGCCGGAAGATCATCCTTCCCGAGCCGATCAAGACCACCGGCGAGCACATCGTTCCGTACCGCCCGCACCCCGAGGTCATTATCGACCTCAAGGTGAACGTGGTCGCGGAAGAGGCCTGAAGTCACGCCTCGTCTGGTCCGACCAAAGGACTAGTCCAGCTCATCGAAGCTGATATAGAGGAGCCGCCGGCAAGCGACCGGCGGCTCCTCTTTTTGCACCCCGGTGCGAAGCAACGCGTCCACGTGCGCGCCCTCGTACGAGTCCTCAGACGCGGCCGTCACTCTGGCCGGTAGCGCTCCACCCTTATCAGGTTGGTGGTGCCGCGCATGCCGAACGGCACGCCGGCGGTGATCACGAAGCGGCCGCCGGGCTCGACCAGTTCGGTCTCGCGGATGGCGTTGGTCGCGAACTCGACCATCTCATCGGTATCGTGAATGTCCTCACTGAGGAAACCGACGAC
>DASROV010000117.1:0-7396 GCA_035646755.1 Trueperaceae bacterium
TACGCACCTCACGCCACTTTCCTGGGGCGGTGCTGGTGCCGCCGCCGTATCGCTGGCCGAGTCGTGGGACCACGACCTCAGCGCCGACGCCTGGTGGACATCTGGCTCGCCTCCGCCTCACGGCATGCCTTCGGAGGCTCACGAGGGCCTTCTCGCAGCCACCGAGAAGGTCACCGGCGACTCGCCGAAGTCAACTCGTGACGACTGGCCCTTCTTCTGCCTCCCCGGGGCGACGGCGGCCATCCTCGCCTTGCTCGACGGCGACGAGACGGCGAAGTCGCTGGCAGCGCTTACGGTGCGACCGTGCGGCGGCGTAAGCGACGAACGTGAGTTGCTTCAGGTCCAGGGCTGGTCGATCTCCAGCGTCTGGCGTAACGACGATGTCGTGCTCAAGATCTCCCACCCCGCCTGGCTGGCCGAGCCGAGGCTCACGGCGGCGCTGGCGAAGCTCGCCCCGGGAAGCGTTCCCGCGGTGATAAGCCACGGCGTCATCACCGGCCGCGGCGCCCAGCCGACCGCCTACCTGCTGCGAAGACGGGTGATCGACGACGAGCCAGGCGCCGACGAAGACGAGGCCGACAAGGTGAACCGCTCTGTCGCGGCGTTGCGGGCGCTGGCCGAGTTGCAGCTGAGCGCGAGCACACGCGTGGACCGCCTCCGCGCCGCTGGCGTGGTCGACCGTGACCCGCAGCGCACGAGCGGCGAACTCGCGCGGCTGTGGCAGGTCGTCACCCCTCACCTTGGCGACGATGAGCGCGCCGCTCTTCCGGGGGTCGACGACAAGGTGAGAGCCGGTCTCGAGCGGCTCGCGCGAACGCCGCCCCTCGTCGTGCACGGCGACCTCCACCTCGGCAACGTGTTGAAGGACCAGCGAGGAGAGCCGCAGCTCATCGACTGGACGGACGCCGCCTTCGCCTGGCCCGGCGTCGACTTGTACACCATCCTCAGCCGCTTGGGGCCCGATGAGGAAACGCGCGAGTCGGTAACGACCGCGTACGTTGCGGCGCTCGGCCACGAGTTCGAGGAGGCCGTGCGGCTTGGCCTGGAACTGGCGCCGAGCTACCACGCCCTCAGTTACCTGCGCATCAGCGACTTCCTGCCGCGTGAGCTGGCCGGCATCTTCGCCAACGAGGTCACCCGGCTGGTCAAGCGTCAGCTCGAGGTCATCGCGCGATGAGCGGCGACCCCACACCGACGCCATCGATAGCGCCACCGGTAGCGACATCAGTAGCGCCGGTGGTAGAGCCGTCAGTGCCGACGAGAGACTGGGCCGTCAGCGTGTTCGTGATCTGGCGCGAGCAGGTGCTGCTGCATCGCCACCGCAAGCTGCGCCTGTGGCTGCCGCCCGGTGGCCACGTAGAGTTCGGCGAACTCCCCGATGAGGCGGCGGTGCGCGAGGTCCTCGAGGAGACCGGCGTGGCGGTCGAGCTGGTCGGCGAGCGAGCCGTTGAGGCGCCTGGTCCAGTGCAACTGGTGCGACCCCGCGGCGTCCAGCTCGAGGCCATAGCGCCCGGCCACGAGCACATCGACCTGGTGTACCTGGCCAGACCGCGGGCCGGCTACGACGGCCGGGTCGCCGGGGACGAGGAGGGCCTGGGCTGGTACGACCGGCGAGCCGCTCACGGGCTCGGGCTCACCGCGGAGATGGCGGCGTGGGTGGAACTGGCGCTCGCCGAGCTCGCACAGGAAGGGTCTGCTGGCGGTACCGCGGGCTTGTAGTTCTCAGAAGGCCCGCGGGCTGTGGTCGACTCCCGAGGAGTTGACCGCGAAGCCGCGCCCCATGAGGTCGAGCGCGAGGATCTCGGTGTCCCCGTCGAGCGGTTCGTGCGCGACTACCAGAGACCCCTCGTCGAGCCAATCCAAGCCACTTAGCCAACCGTCGGCCGCGTAACGCATGACGACGTCGTGAGCGGCGTCGGCGACGACCAACTCTGAGCCGGTGCCGTCCTCGGCGAGACGCAAGTAGGCGTACCTGCCAGTGGCCGGGTCGACACGCAGCTCGGTGTAGAAGCCACGTTCAGTGCTTATCTGCCTGGTCTCGCCGTCCGCAGCGCTGACCAGGAGCAGGCTGTCGACACGAGCCACGAACAGGTACGAACCCCACCACGCCAGCGGCGTGCCTGCGCCCAGCCGCCGCTCGCTACCGCTGGCGACGTCGACCAGGTAGACGCCGTCCGCTCTCTGAGTCGCCAGCACCCCACCGTTCGGCTGCCTGATGATGCCGAACCCGGTGGTGATGAGCACGGAAGCGCCCTCGCCCACGGTGAAGCGGTGGATCTCCCACTCGCCGACCGGCGAGGGCACTTGGACGAGGACGGCGCCCTCGCTCTCCCAGGTCGGCTGGATACCACCGGCCGGCCGCGTCATGCCGACGGTGTTCGGCAGTGGCCACTTGGCGACCGGGCGGCCAGTGAGCGCGTCCATCACGCCGAGGAACCAGCCCCAGTTGCTCTGGGCTTCTTCCTGGGTGTGGTCGAGAGCCACGTAGGCCACCAGTCCGCCGCTCGGCGATGGCACCGGGTCGTACTCGCTGGCGTGCGTGGTGTGGGTGAGACGAATCTCGGAGCCGTCGCGGTAGACGAAGATCTCGCTCTGCCATGGGCGGTCGTAGGCGATGAAGTCGGCCTCGGGCGCGCGAGTGGTGACGAACACGAATCGCTGCGCGAGCGCGGTCTGCGCCAGCATCGTGAATGCGGCGCCTAAGATAGCCACGAAGTTCGCGCACCGGGTCAGGTTGAGGTGGGGCGGATGCATGGCGACTCCTGTCCGGCCGGCAAAGCGCTAGGGGGCTCAGTGGCGGGGTCGGGGTTCAAGATACAGCGTGGCCAGCCGCCATTCATTTGAGCTGGGTCGGCGAAGGTTTGGTCGACGCCGTTCCCAGCGGGTATACTCCGCCCTGCGGTGGACGCCTCTCGGCGCCCGTCCGCGCGTCGGGGCGTAGCGCAGTCTGGTAGCGCACCTGCTTTGGGAGCAGGGGGTCACAAGTTCGAATCTTGTCGCCCCGACCACTGGCGCCAGCGGTTCTCGGCAGCACCTCGGCCCGGATCCGTGGCGTGCACGCGGGAGTAGCTCAGCTGGTAGAGCGACAGCCTTCCAAGCTGTATGTCGCGAGTTCGAATCTCGTCTCCCGCTCCAGCCTCAGCGGCGCGGCGCTCGGCCTCTCAGGCGCCGCGCCCCACCTGCCCGCTTGCCGGATTTGGGCCCGGCAGCCCGGAGGATCTGCGCCACAACGGCTCGGTGGCCAAGCGCGCACCAGTAGCTCAGGGGATAGAGCAGCCGCCTTCTAAGCGGTAGGTCGAGGGTTCGAATCCTTCCTGGTGCACCAAATCGGATAACTTGTGCCAGATGTGGCGCCTAGTCGACCACTCCCCTCTTGACTTCGACTCAGGTGCCGTGAACCGGCTTCGCGACTCTTGAGCCAGCCGCGCTGGCGGCTCGCCTGGGCCCTTGCCGCCACCCAGACTGTCGGTTACGGGGTGCTTTTCTACGCCTTCACGGTGATGACGTTGCCGATGGAGACGGAGCTCGGCTTCTCACGCTCGCAGACTTCCGGCGCGTTCTCCGTCGGCCTGCTCTTGTCTGGGCTGGCGGCAGCGCCGATCGGCCGCTTCGTGGACGCGCGGGGGGCGAGGGGCTTGATGAGCGTCGGTTCGGCGCTCGGCGCCGTGTTGGTCTTGGCGTGGTCGTTCGTGACCAGCCTGCCGGCGCTCTACCTCGTGCAGGCCGGTATCGGCGTGGCCATGGCCGCTGTCCTTTACGACGTAGCGTTCACCGTCATCGCCAAGAACTTCGCTCGCGACCGCATGCGGGCCATGCTCATCGTGACCATGGTGGCGGGGTTGGCGAGCACCATCTTCGTGCCCCTCGCCACCTGGCTGGTCGGGGCCTACGGCTGGCGTGAGGCGCTCCGCGTACTCGCGGCCGTCCTGGCGCTTGTGACCGTCCCTCTGCACGCGTTCGCGCTGCGCCAGACCGCCGGCGGTAAGGCTCGAGACGCCGTTCCAGCCGGGCCCGCGACCACCGCCGGGCCGGCCAACACGATCGAGCCGGACGAGCCGGTCGAGCCGAGCCTCGGCACCCGTGCGGCGCTGCGCACCGGCGCGTTCTGGTGGGTCGCAATCGCCTTCACGTTCGACCGGCTCGCGATAGTGGCGGTGGCCGCTCACAGCGTGCCGCTGTTGCTCGAGCGGGGTTACCCGCCGGCAGCGGTGGCCGCCGCCGTCGGCGCCATCGGCCTCATGCAGGTCGCCGGGCGCCTGTTGTTCGCTCCAGCCACCGACCGCGGTTCGCTTCATAAGCTCACCGCGCTCACCTTCGCCATCAGGGCGCTCGCCGTCGTCGCCCTCCTCGCCGCGCCCGGCGTGGTGGCGTTGTGGCTGTTCGCGGGGTTGTTCGGGGTGGCCAACGGCGCCAGCACGCTGGCGCGCGCCGGCCTCGTCGCGGAGTCGTTCGGCACCGCCAACTACGGCGCGATAAACGGCACCATGACGACGCTGATCGCCACGGTGCAGACGGTGTCGCCGCTGGCCGTCGGGGCCATGCGCGTGGCCACCGGCAGCTATCAACTCGCCCTTTACCTGCTCATCGCGGTGGCTGTGCTCGCGGCTCTTGCCGTGCTGAGGGCCGGATCAGTGCCGCGCGAAGCCCTGTCCTTGGTGAGACGCTAGCAGCTGTTCGGCTCGGTCCAGCTCGGCCGTGCCCGACTCGATGACCAACAGCGAACCGCCGCCCCTGAGCACGTCGGCGTAATGCTTGGCCTCTTCGTCGTTGCGGACGAGGTCGTCGAGGTCGGCTAGTGCTCGCGAGTCCGCGTAGGCGTCGGCGTCACCGGCGACCGTGGCGGCGGCGTAAGGGATCATCGCGCCGCCTGTGGTGCCGAGCGGCACGTGGGCACCCAGAGCTGCCGCCGGCGGGACCAGGCCAGCCCCGGCGAGGGTGTCGTCGGCGTGGCCACGGTCGCCGCCGCCCTCACGCTCGGCCGCCAAGTCGTCGCGCCCGCCACCGGAGTCCTCCCCGCGCCCCGCGATGACCCGGGCCTTGTCGGCGAGACCGGCGTCGGTCAGCAGTTTTAGGGCCGTTTCGAGTTCGGCGGCGTCTCCGTAAACGTAGATGAGGTTATCCATGTGCCGATTCTGCAGCGCGAAAGGTTGCGGACCATGAGTGGACGCTGCCACGGCTTCGGCACAGGCGGCTAGAGTGCCGGGGTGAGCGCTCGCACCACGCCGGCCGCGTAAGCCTCGATGTCTGCCTCGTTCATCTCCGGCCCGATGAACTGCGCTAGGTAGGCCCGCTGAAAGCAGGCGCCGAGCAGCAGGTCAGCCACCACGTTCACGTCGACTTCTTGCCGCACTCGGCCGAGTTCTCGCTCCCGGCGCAGGTAGTCAGCGAGGGCCTCGTTGGCTAGCTGCGGACCGGCGCGTCGCTGGCGCAACTCCTCGCGGTTGCGAGCGAGGAGTTCTGGCTCAGCGAACAATGAGCTGCCCATCGGCAGCGAGCGCTGATAGAACTCGAGGGCTCGCTCGGCCAAGTCCTGCAAGTTCCCCGTAACGCTCCCCTGCCCCGCCCGTTCCGGCAGGCTCATAACCAGTGTCACGAAGTCGCTTGGTGAGCTCCTCAGCAAGCTGAGGAACATGTCGAGCTTGCTGTCGAAGTGCTTGTAGAGGGCGCCTTCGGAGAGGCCGGCCGCCCGCGCGATGGCGCGGGTCGTCGCTTTGCCGAGCCCCTTCGCTCGAATCACGTCCGCTGCCGCTCGCAGGATCTTGGCTTTGGTACCGACTTCGTTCGTCATGACTTGATGATAGGTGAGCGGTCGATTACCATGCGTTTGGTGAGTAAGCGCTTACTCACCACGCTTACTCACCACAGCGCGGACAGCCGCGCGGGAAGGGTTCACCAATGGATCTCTACACGTTCGCACTGTTCCTCCACGTCGTGGGCGCTCTTGGCTTCCTCGTTGGACTCGGCCTCGAGGAGGCCGGACTTCACCGCCTCCGCCTCGCCAACGATGGCCGCGCCGTTGGCGAGGCGCTGGCCTACATCGCGCCGGTGTCAAGGCTATACCAGGTCGCGGGCGGGACGCTGCTGCTGTCCGGCCTCTACCTGACTTTCACCGCCTGGGGTCCGCGCGCCTGGATCCTTGTCTCGCTGGCCATAGTCACAGCGTTCGCGGTCACCGGCCCAAGGCTCGCCGGCCGCCGCCTGGCGGCGCTCGGCCTCACCGTCGCCCACACGGACGGTCCGTTGGCCCCAGAGACGCGCGTCAAGCGGGATGATCCCCTCCTTCACGAGGCACATTTCGTGAGGATCGCGCTTGCGCTTGGCGTGGTGCTGCTGATGGTGGTCAAGCCGGGCCCGGCGGTCTCCCTCGTCGTCGTGGCGGCCGCGGCGCTGCTAGGCTGGCCGGCCGGCCGGCCGCGTCCGTGGCGCCAGACTGCGCAACCATGAACCCCACGGTGCACCACACCGCGCTTAGGTCTGCTAATATTGTTCGGCGCCGGCACGGTGGATGTAGCTCAGCTGGTTAGAGCACCGGATTGTGGTTCCGGGGGTCGTGGGTTCAAGCCCCATCATCCACCCCAACGAGTCGGGCCTGTCGGCCCCAATGAGTGGGCGGGCCGCTTCTTTTAAGGGGTCCGCCCACATCGTTACGCGAGGATGGCGGAATTGGTAGACGCGCTAGACTTAGGATCTAGTGGCCTAGCCGTGCGGGTTCAAGTCCCGCTCCTCGCACCACAGCGGCAAGCCGAGCGCTTGCCGCTTGTCTTTGCCGCTCGGCGACGTCGCCGTCTCGGCCAGAAGCGGCCCCACCGGCCTATGTGGCGCCTTAGGAGAGTTATGAGAAGCGAGCTAGTCGAAAAGAAGCCGATCGAGGCCACGGTCAAGGTCACCGTGCCGGCAAACGATGTCGACGCCGAGTTCGAGAACGTCGTTAGCGGGCTGGCGCGCACGGTGCGGATACCCGGCTTCAGGCCGGGCAAAGCCCCGCGTGGTGTGCTCGAGAAGCGCATCGGCAAGGAGTCGCTGGCCGGTGAGGTCCAGGACAAGATCATCGACTCGCACTACCAGGCAGCGATGACGGAACACGAACTCCTGCCGATTAGTGTCCACTTCCACGCTCACGCCCCCGAGCGCGGCAGCGACTACAGCTTCGAGATACACGCTGAGCTCTACCCCGAGGTCGAACTTCCCGACCTCGGCGTGCTGACTATCGACGCCCCGTCCCAGACGCTTGACGACGAGACTTTCGCCGCCGCCATCGAACAGCTCCGGCGTGAGAACGCCACCCTGGTGCCAGTTGATCGGCCGGTTCAGGCCGACGACTGGTTGCTGATCGAGACAGTGCCGGCCAACGCCGACACGGCGCGCGAAGCCGCAACTACAGAAGCCGACACGGCGC